>JANGEZ010000270.1:0-3416 GCA_031838355.1 Candidatus Methylomirabilis sp. bin48
CTCGGGCTCGAGGAAGAAGAGCGGCTCGCCCCAGAGGTTGCGTGTACCGTTCGCGACCTCCGTCTGGTACCCGCTCCCCATGTTGGTGGATGGGGTGATCGGATAGGCGCAGGCGCCCTGCGTAATATGCGAGTCTACCCAAACCACCGCCGCCGAGCCGTCCGCTATGGCCGGAATGCCTGGAAAAGGAAACCGTTCGCCGGTCATGACGTCCCCTCTCCCCGGACCAGTATCTCGAGGAGGTCGGTCTCGGTCACGATTCCAACCAGCGTCTTGCCCTCCACCACCGGCAGGCAGCCGATCTTTTCCCGAATCATCACCTTCGCCGCCTCCCGCACAGTGGTTGAAGGAGAGGCCGTGATCAGCTTGCGCAACATGACCTCCACGACCTTCAACTCGTCCATGAACTCCTCGCGCGCACTGGTCGTCAAAGGCGACTTGGAGGAGGGAGCAGCCTTTCGAAGATCGCGATCGGTGACGATCCCAACCAATCGCTTGCCGTCCATCACAAACAGATGGCGGATGTTACGCCGATCGAGGATTCGCTGAGCCTGGCGCAGAGAGGCGTGCGTGTCCACGGTGATCAGCGTCCGATTCATGATCTCTGAAAGCTGCGTCATCTGTTTCTCCTCACCATAAGGCCATCCCAAGGGGGCGCTTGCCGACAGGCACTCGCCCTACCGTTGCCTGGGACAGCAGGTTGATCACGGAGATATCATCCGATCCGGTGTTAGCCACAAAGGCGTACCGCCCGTCGCCCGAGATGACGATGTCGTGGGGATGGGTCCCTACAGGGATCGTCCCTACCACGGTGCTGGTTCGCGTTGAGATGACCGACACGTCGCCGCTGCCCATGTTAGTCACATAGATGTAGTGGCCGGATGGGGTGATGTCGGCCTCGCTTGGCTCCTTCCCCACGGGGATTGTCGCCACCACCTGACGGTTGGCCATCTGGATGACGCTCAGGTTGCCCGAGCCCCTATTGAGAACGTACGCGAAGGCCCCACCGGGGCCGAACACCACGTGATGCGGGTCGTCACCGACGGGGATTCTGCGCAACGGCTTCCGGGTTGCGGCGTCGATGACGGTGACGGTGTTTGAATCGGTACTGGAGACCAGCAGGTACTTGCCATCAGGAGAGATCTCGGCGGCATAGGGCCTCACGCCGACCGGTAGCTCCGCCGCGACGACATTCAGCGAAAGGTTCAGCACAGCGACGGTATTGGATCGCTCGCTTGGCACATAGGCGTGGCCACCATCCGGCGAGATGCTGATCCTGGTCGGCGCTTCTCCCACCGGGATCATCGCAACCTTCTTTCCGGTGGTAGTCTCAATCACCGTAACTCGACTGTACAAACTGTTGGTGACGTAGGCATAGGTCGCGCCGGATCCAAACACAGTCTGACCCTCTGGGCCGGTAGCATTGGGCACCACAGCGGCGACAGCGTGCGTGGGCAAGTCCAGAATCCAGACCTCAGCCGAACGGCTACACGTGACAAAGGCATAACGCCGATCCGGGCTGATTGCGACATGCTGCGGGCCAGAGCCCACTGCAATGGTGCCGGTCACCTTCATTGACCCGACATCCATCACCGAGACCGTATCCGAGCCCTCATTCGCGACATAGAGCGTCTGCGTGCCGCGCACACCTGCCCCGTGCGCGAGCGCAACCGAGCGAACGATCAGCAGCGACGCCATCGCCAAGATGCCGATGTTCACGGCACGCCGGACTGCCGTCATGTCACCCCTCCCCTCTCGTCTACCGGCCTCACTTCTTGAGTCCCCTGCTCCATCCCTTCGACTGGGCTCAGGACAGGTCCTACGGCCCGTTGCTTGTTGGAGGTCAGGGCGATCTGGACAACCTGGTCGAACTCCTCAACATCAAAAGGCTTGAGCAGGTAATAGAAGACGCCATGCTGAAGGACCTGGCGACCCGCTTCGAGCGACCGGTCGCTGGACAAGACCACCAAGGGCAAGCGAGGCCGAATCTTTCGGAGGATCTCAACGGTCTTCACACCGGCGGACTCCTCGATCGAGAGATCGATAATGACCAGCCCGACGTTCTGCTCGACAACGGTCAGTAACGCATCATAACCTCTCTCGGCAGCAACGGCCTGATACCCCTTCGCCGACACGCGACTGAGGATCTGCTGCCGGATCGATAACTCTGGCGTGACGATCAAAACCTTCCGCTGATCACTCATAATGGTCTAACAGTTTGTCATTCCGGGCTTGACAAGCCTGCCCCGTACTTGATACGGGGGAATCCAAGGCCTTGCTGGGTTCCAGCTCCCCGCTTAAAACATGCGGGGACAAGCTTCGCGGAAATACCTCATGAGCTGCTGACTCACCAATGGGCCTGAAAGTTCGGACACCGCACCCCCTCCCAACCCTCCCCCCTCGGAGGGGGAGGGGACGGGTGGGGGGGACTTCGAAGCAATGACGTCCATTGTTACGGCTTACGACGCTATGTATAAGAGCAATACCGGTGCCAACGACCCCACGATCCCTGCCGTTCCAGCGCCTCGCCTAACTCATTGAAACGATGAGATCTCTTTCCCGGAGGTCGCTGACGTCTGGAGGCATGCCCTGGCACCCCTGGACCAGGCTGGGACGAACTGCCCCAACGCGAAGCCAGAGAAGCAAGGTAACCACTTGAAAACTAAAGAAAAGGTAAGTGTGACACGGATGCCACACGTTAGACTTTGATGTCCCAGCAGCGGTATCTGCTCAGCCTCTGATACAACGCGATCAGGGGGCCATCCATTCCCAATTCACAACTTCAGGCTTGCCCATAGCGGGATTCTGAGTCAGAATAAAGACGGGTAGAAGATAATCTACTGAGGAGGATACGATGACCCTAAACATCAAGGACCCCGCGGCCCACACCCTCGCGCAAATCCTGGCCAAGGAAACAGGCGAGACGATGACCCACGCGGTCACGGAAGCGATCCGCGAACGCCTGGAACGCATCCGCCGGCAGCGCAAGCCCGACGCCACCGTCGCCGACCTCCTCGCCATTGGCCGCCGCTGCGCTAGCACGCTCAAAGGCAGACCCGTGGACCATGGCGCCCTACTCTATGATGAGCGCGGGGTGCCGCGTGAGATGGGGTCAACTCTCAGGCGGGATCTTGGCCCCTAGGACTTCTGGGACGCCAGCAACTGCGTCAGGGCCTCCCGATCGACCACCTCCTTTTCCAGCAGCAGCTTGCCCAGCGCGTCCAATTCGCTGCGTCTGGCGGCAAGCGTCTGCTCGACTCGGGTGTGGGCATCGGCCAGGAGCTTCCGGATCTCCTCATCGATCGCCTGAGCGGTCTGCTCACTATACTCCCGTACCCCCTGAGGCTTCTGGATGTTGAGGAAGGCGGAGGTGCGCGGCTCTTCGAACGTCGCCAAGCCGAGATGTTCGCTCATCC
>JANGEZ010000271.1:0-2583 GCA_031838355.1 Candidatus Methylomirabilis sp. bin48
AGGGGACATCAGGATGACGGGAAAGGCGCAAGAAGCTCATTATAGTATGCTGGAGGTTGCGCTCGCCCAGTTGGACGCGGTGGCAGGGCGACTCAAGCTCGATCCGGGCATTCACAAGCGGCTGCGACAGCCCCAGCGTTCCCTCATCGTGTCGGTCCCGACCCTGATGGACGATGGACGGCTCGAAGTCTTTACTGGCTTTCGGGTGCAGCATGACCTGACCTTGGGCCCGACAAAGGGCGGGATCCGTTACCATCCAGGCGTGAACCTCGATGAGGTGACGGCCCTGGCGATGCTGATGAGCTGGAAGTGTGCGCTGATCGGCCTTCCGTATGGAGGCGCGAAAGGGGGGATCTGCTGCGACGCCACCCGGATGTCGCAGGGTGAACTTGAACGGATGACGCGCCGCTATACCTCTGAGATCCTTCTCGTCATCGGCCCGGAGCAGGATATCCCGGCCCCCGATTTGTATACCAATGAGCAGACCATGGCCTGGATGATGGATACCTACAGCATGCACCGGGGTATCACGACGCCCGGCGTGGTCACCGGTAAACCGCTCCTGCTGGGAGGGTCGCTGGGCCGCGCCGAGGCCACTGGACGTGGCGTCTACTATACTGTGAAGGCAGCGGCCCGGGAACATGACATGCCGTTGAAAGGAGCAAAGGTGGCGGTCCAGGGCTTTGGCAATGTTGGCGCTGTGGCTGCCAGGCTGTTCTATGAAGAAGACTGCTGCGTGATTGCGGTGAGCGATAGCAAAGGCGGGATCTATAACGCAAACGGGCTCAATATTGCGAAGGTGTTGGCTGAGGACGCTGAGGGAGGTTCCGTCACCCAGCACCGTGATGGCGATCGGATTTCCAACGAGGAGATCCTTGAGCTCGACTGCGATATCCTGATTCCTGCCGCGACCGAAGGCCAAATTACGCAGAAGAACGCCGATCGGATACAGGCCAGGATCGTGGCCGAAGGGGCCAACGGACCGACGACGCCAGAGGCCGATCAGATACTGACGGCGAAAGGGACGGCCGTTATCCCCGACATCCTCGCCAACGCCGGCGGCGTGGCGGTCTCCTACTTCGAATGGGTGCAAGATTTGCAGCAGTATTTCTGGCACGAGCATCAGATCAACGAACGGTTGTCTGAGGTCATGATCGCCGCGTTCCAGCGGGTCGTGGCGATGTCTCGCAAAGAGCAGGTTGACCTTCGGACCGCCGCGCTGATGCTGGCCGTCAAAAGGGTAGCTGACGGCAAGCGACTCAGGGGGTTGTATCCATGACGCAGATCGTAAGGCTCATCGCCAGGGAGATCCTGGATTCCCGTGGCTACCCGACTGTAGAGGTGGACGCTGTGTTAGAGGACGGCTCCATCGGGCGGGCAGCCGTCCCGTCCGGCGCCTCGACCGGCCGGCACGAGGCGCTGGAACTGAGGGATGGCGATCCGGCCCGCTACGCGGGGAAAGGGGTACAAAAGGCGATCCGCAATATCCATGACCTCATCGCCCCAGTCCTCCTGGGCAAACAAGCTGATGAGCAGGCGGCGATCGACCAGATGCTCATCACGCTTGACGGGACCGAGAACAAGTCCATGCTGGGCGCCAATGCGGTGTTGGGCGTCTCGCTTGCCGTCGCGAAGGCCGCCGCAGCCGCACGGGGTCTTCCGCTGTACCGGTATCTGGGCGGCCCCTCGGCCACGACCCTTCCGGTTCCCCTTATGAACATCATCAATGGCGGGGCGCACGCCGACACCAACGTGGACTTCCAGGAGTTCATGATCGTTCCTGTCGGGGCGCCTACCTTTGTGGAGGCTGTCCGGTTCGGGGCAGAGACCTTCCGCGCGCTGGGTGGTGTTCTGACTGGGCACGGTTACAGCACCACGGTGGGCGATGAAGGCGGTTATGCGCCGCGCCTACGCTCAAACGTTGAAGCGATCGAGTTGATCCTGGAGGCGATCGCAAAGGCCGGGTATCGGCCAGGCAGCGACATCGCGCTGGCGCTCGACCCGGCGGCGAGCGAGTTCTTCGATGGGGGCAAGTACGTCTTCAAGAAATCTGACGGCTCGACCCGGGACGCTGAAGGGATGATTCGTTTCTACAGCGACTGGATCCGCCAGTATCCGATCGTCTCGATCGAGGATGGCTTGGCCGAGGATGACTGGCAGGGATGGAAGGAACTCACCGCCGAGCTCGGGAAGAAGACGCAACTGGTGGGCGATGACCTCTTCGTTACGAGTAGGGGCCGGCTGGCCCGCGGGATCGATGCGGGCGTTGCCAACGCCATTCTCATCAAGCTCAATCAGGTCGGAACGCTGACTGAAACGCTCCAGGCAATGGAGTTGGCACGGTCTGTTGGATACCGAACCGTAATCTCGCATCGGTCGGGCGAGACTGAGGACACGACAATAGCCGACCTGGCGGTGGCCACTGGCGCCGGCCAGATCAAGACCGGCTCGCTCAGCAGGGCCGAACGGACCTGCAAGTATAATCAACTGCTCCGGATCGAGGAGGAGCTTGGGCCGCATGCGGTCCTGGCGACTCCCTTTGCCAAGGCGTAGTAAGCCTGTCCCCGCGCAGGCGGGGAGTGG
>JANGEZ010000272.1:0-1644 GCA_031838355.1 Candidatus Methylomirabilis sp. bin48
ACGGTGGCGACCGGGCTTGAGGAGCATAACAACTACGCGGTTAACTTCATCGAGGCCTGCCGCTGGATCAAGGCCAACCTGCTTCACTGCAAGGTCAGCGGCGGGATCAGTAACATTTCGTTCTCGTTTCGTGGGAACAATCTGATCCGCGAGGCGATGCACTCGGCATTTCTGTACCATGCCATCCAGGCCGGCCTGGATATGGGGATCGTGAATGCCGGGCAACTGACGGTCTACGAGGAGATTCCCAAGGACCTGCTCGAGCTGGTTGAAGACGTGCTGCTCAACCGCCGTTCCGATGCGACTGATCGGCTGGTGGGGTTTGCGGAGACCGTGAAGGCGCAGGGCCGAGTTGCCGTGAAAGACGAGGCTTGGCGGCAGGAGACGGTCGAAGAACGGCTCACGCATGCATTGGTGAAGGGGATCGTGGAGTATATCGAGTCGGACGTAGAAGAAGCGCGACAGCAGTATGACAGGCCGCTTCAGGTCATTGAGGGTCCGTTAATGGCCGGCATGAACCTCGTCGGCCAACTCTTCGGCTCCGGGCAGATGTTCTTGCCGCAGGTGATCAAAACCGCGCGTGTCATGAAGAGGGCGGTGGCCTACCTCCTCCCCTTTATTGAAGCCACGCGCCTGGCATCTGACAGCCGGAGCGGTCAGCGGAAAGTCCTCATGGCCACCGTGAAGGGAGATGTGCACGATATTGGCAAGAACATTGTCGGGGTCGTACTCGGATGCAACAACTATGAGATCATCGACCTGGGGGTGATGGTGCCGTGCGACACGATCCTCAAGACTGCCCGGGAACAACAGGTGGATATTATTGGTCTGAGCGGGCTGATCACCCCGTCGCTCGATGAGATGGCGCACGTAGCGCGAGAGCTGATGCGAGAAGGGCTTCGCATACCGCTCTTGATCGGCGGCGCGACCACCAGCAGAACCCACACGGCCGTGAAAATCGCTCCACTCTATGACCAGCCGGTGGTCCACGTCTCGGATGCCTCCCGAGCCGTTGGGGTTGTCGGTCAGCTCTTAAGCCAGGAACAGCGATCGGCGTTTGTCGAAAGCAATCGAGTTGACCAGGAGCGGGTGAGGCAAGCGCACCAAGACCGCGATCTGAGGGCGTTGCTCACGCTTACCCAGGCGCGAGACCGGAAACACCCCATTGATTGGGGGGTAGCAGACATCCCCAAGCCATCCTTTACCGGCATCCGCGTGCTGGACGAGTTTCCGCTCGACCAGATCGTGCCGTTGATTGATTGGACGCCGTTCTTTCATGCGTGGGAGGTGCGGGGCCGGTACCCTGAGGTCTTACAGAAGCCCAAAGCCAAGGAGCTGTTCGAGGATGGCCAGCGCTTGCTGGAGCAGATTGTCAGTCAGCGCTGGCTCACCGCGCGGGCGGTTTATGGGTTCTTCCCGGCGAACAGCGTGGACGATGATATTGAACTGTACACGGATGACTCGCGGTCGCAGGTGCTGGCGACCTTTCACACCCTCCGTCAGCAACTACACAAGGCCGAAGGGCAGTTTAACCTGGCGCTGGCCGATTTTATCGCGCCCAGATCGACCGGACTTCCGGACCATCTCGGCGCGTTTGCCGTGACGACAGGCCACGGGCTCGATGCCCTCTGCAAGCGATATGAA
>JANGEZ010000273.1:0-2693 GCA_031838355.1 Candidatus Methylomirabilis sp. bin48
GCTCAGGCAACGGGGCTCATCAACAACCGCGAGGAGGCTCTAGCCTACGTCCAGGAGCATCTTGACTCGTGGCAGCAGTCCTTCGAGGTGCCACCCTCTTGAGTCGCGCGCCAAAAACCATTGACAATCGTGCTCGCTTTTGTTAGACACAAAAGGGCGCGGGAGTAATTCAGTGGTAGAATGTCAGCTTCCCAAGCTGAACGTCGCGGGTTCGAGTCCCGTCTCCCGCTCCAGATGTATTTTCTTCCTTAGCCTCTCCAGAGAACGCTTTCCCTGCACCCTTTGAGTTCGGTTGACACCGGGCCCCGTAACTCGTATGCTACACTTGTTATGTTGTGTGTTCCCGTCGTTGCTCCTGTTACCCACCGTGGAGGGCGCATGAAAACGCTTGGCATACTGGTCGGAGGCGGCCCCGCGCCAGGCATTAATGGCGTGATCGCTGCCGCGACGATAGAGGCTCGCAACCGTGGGGTGCGCGTCCTCGGCTTCTACGATGGGTTCAAATGGCTTGCGCGAGGCGACACGAGTCACGTGATAGAGCTCGAAATTGACGAGGTGTCCCGAATCCATTTCGAAGGTGGCTCTATCCTTCGAACGTCCAGGGAAAATCCGGCCAAATCCCCGGATACGCTCCGAAAGGTAGCCGAGGCACTTGATAAACTGGAGGTGTCATGCCTGTTGACGATCGGGGGTGATGACACCGCCTTCGCGGCGTGTCGGCTGTCGGAAGCCGTGAAGGGTCGGGTCGCCGTCGCGCATGTGCCGAAGACGATCGATAACGATCTCCCGCTCCCGCAGGAGGTGGCGACGTTTGGTTTTACGACGGCCTGCAACCTGGGCAAAGACATCGTCAGGAACCTGATGGAGGACGCGGTGACAACGAACCGGTGGTTCTTCGTCACAGTGATGGGGCGACGGGCAGGCCATCTGGCGCTGGGCATCGGAGGCGCAGCTGGCGCCACATTAACGGTCATTGGAGAGGAGTTCCCAGAACCAAGAATCCCCCTTCAGACGCTGGTTGACATTCTGGAAGGCGCGATCATTAAGCGGCGCGCCTCAGGAAAGGGGTATGGCGTGGCGATTCTGAGCGAAGGCCTGGCTGATAAACTTGATCCCACTGATTTTGGCTCGGCTGAACGGGACGGTTATGGGAATGTCCGCCTCTCGGAGCTTGTGCTGGGACGAGTACTGAAAGAGCGGGTTACTGAAAGCCTTCGCGCGCGAGATGTCGATGTGACGATCGTAGCGAAAGATCTTGGCTATGAGCTCCGCTGCGCTCCACCCGGCGCACTGGATATCCAGTATTGTCGCAGTCTTGGCTATTGGGCCACTCGTTTTCTGTTGGACGGTCACACGGAGGCCATGGTAACCATCCAGGGGGGGAAGATGGTTCCAATCCCGTTTCGAGAGATGTTGGATCATCAGACAGGGAAGATCCGTGTTCGGTACGTTGATATCGACTCCGAGTCGTATCAGACGCTCCGAGCCTGTATGATCCGCCTGGACGCTCAGGATTTTGAGACGCCAGGGCAGATCGAGACGCTCGCGTATGGCGGACACCTCGAGCAGACTGAATTCGTGAGCCGATTTGGTTATCTCGGCGATCGACAAGCTTAGACGCTGCAGTAACCAGGGGGAGCGCGTTTCTCGCGAAGGAGTCAGCACAATGAGATACTGGGGGCGAAGCATTCAGCGCATGATCTTCGGCGCGGTGGTCGTGCTGGTTCCGTGTACGCTCTGGACAGGCCCTTTGGCTTTGTTCGGGACAGGCCCTTCGACGTGGCTCAGGACAGGCTTGGCTGATGCGCAAGAGATCATCTTCGTCAAGGGGCTAGAGGGGGCGGACAAGGCCATCCAGGAGGCGAAGGATTTCGAGGCGGACATATATGCTCCGGAGGAGTTTGCCCTTGCCCTGAACTATTTAGCGCAGGCCAAAGATGAGGCAAAGACCTTCAGATCTGAGGCACAGACGAAGCAGGATACTCACCTGTTCAGCGCCAGGAAGTCGGGGGAGGCGGTCAGCCTGCTCGCGGAGAAGGCACAGTACCAGGCGAAGGTGGCTAGGGCAAAGGCGATAGAAGTAAAATCCGACCGAGAGATCACCGCCATCAAAGCGCAGGTCGCCGATACCTTCAATACGGATGTCAACCGATACTTTAACCCGTTGCGAGAGAAGTTGATGGGTGAACTTGGCGCAAAGGAAGCCGTGAGAAAAGAGGCCCGCAGGGCCCGGGCGCGGGCCGAGTCTGCACTACATGCATTGACGCTCGAAGGGCAGGCCGTGCCGGCGCCATAGCAGGAATTTTGCCAGAGGTCCAAAAGCATTCGCAGTTGAGTGTCAAAGGTGCCGATGTTACTCATACGGGGAATAGAAGAATGATCGAGCGATTAGTCAGGGATCTGCTGAAGGAAATCGGCGAGGATCCCGATCGGGAAGGATTGGTCAAGACCCCGGAACGGGTAGAGCGGATGTTCGCCTTCCTCACATCCGGATACGGCAAACAGGTGGATGATGTCCTGAACAAGGCGGTCTTCCAGGACAACTATGACGAGATCGTCGTGGTCAAGGATATCGACTTTTTTTCCTTGTGCGAGCATCATCTGCTTCCTTTTTTCGGTAAGTGCCACGTCGGCTACTTACCGGACGGCAAGATTGTCGGGTTGAGCAAGCTGGTTCGACTGGTGGAGATGTA
>JANGEZ010000274.1:0-2481 GCA_031838355.1 Candidatus Methylomirabilis sp. bin48
AGCAGCATCTCAACACCTCGCACTTCAAACCCCCCCATCCCCCCTTTACAAAAGGGGGGCACGGGGGGGTTTATGCCTGCGGCCCGCATCCCATGCTGGCGGCCCTTGCGTCGATTGCCGAAGAATATGAGCTGCCATACCAGGCCTCCATGGAAGCGAGCATGGCCTGCGGCTTTGGGGCCTGCATGGGCTGCGTTGTACCGGTGAAGGGTGGCGAGCGAGACCTGTCTGCCAGTCAGGGGGATCGGACCTACCTTCTCGTGTGTAAGGACGGGCCAGTCTTTAATGGCCGTGACATCCTCTGGTCTAACTGGTCTATTCCGTTAACAGACCAGACAGACCGAGCTGACCCAACAGACCAGATATGACCCCGTCGTCCTCTATTCCCATCCCTGTTACTCCTCGCCGCTCTTTCGACCTCCTCGCAGAGGAAGTCCCGAATCCGCCCGCCATCGCGGATCTTTTTGGTCTGGTCGCCGCCCGGCCCGGTTCCTCCCTCCTGGATGCTGACCCTTGGGCTACCAATCACTGGCGGGCTACGTGCTTTGGTTATGATCCGTTCCTCACCTTCTCATCGAAAGGGCAGGAGATCACCATCTTGCAGGAGGGTAGGCTACGCCGACTCACCGGTGATCCATTCCGGCACCTTCAGACGCTTCTCCGGCAGTTTGGTGACATCACGCCTGTTCGGGAATTTCCAGCAGCCGGCGCCATTGGCTACTTCGGGTACGACCTCCGACATCACCTCGAAACACTGCCGGCCGTGGCGGTGGACGACCTTGGGCTTCCGGACTGCGTGATCCATTTCTACGACCTCCTCTTCTGGTTCGAACCGGGAACGGGTCGGCTTCTCGTCACCTCGTCCGGCTTGCCTCTCCCCCCCGGTGCCGACCGGGAGCGGCGAGCCCGAGAGCGGTTGCAGGAAGGCCTTGACTTGATCCGGCAGGCCCGGCTGATCGCTCGTAGTGCGCCGCCTGATTTGCCGCACACCGAGGCCCCCCTCGAGAGTAATATGTCAAAAGCGTACTACTTCAAGGCGCTAGAGGCAGTGTTAGAGTACATCGCGGCGGGTGACATTTATCAGGCCAACATCTCGCAGCGCTTCGCTACTCACTTTTCGGGCGACCCCTGGGCCCTCTACCGGCGCCTTCGGACCCGCTTCCCCGCGTCCTTCGGGGCGTACCTTCACTGTGGTCCCTTCCATGTGCTGTCCAACTCCCCGGAACGGTTCCTGCTGGTGGAGGGGGATCGGATCTCGACCTGCCCGATCAAGGGAACCCACCCTCGCGGGATGACGGTAGAGGATGATGCGCGCATCATTGGCCACCTGCGTCGCGATCCCAAGGAGTGCGCCGAGCATGTCATGATCGTGGACCTGGAGCGAAACGATCTGGGCAGGATCTGTCAGGTTGGCTCCGTGCATGTGGAGCAGTTCGAGACGATCGAGACCTACCACACCCTCCACCACATGGTCTCAACCGTGGCAGGTATCCTCCAGGAGGGGACAGATCCCATCGACTGTCTGCGGGCCACCTTCCCTGGCGGCTCCATCACCGGAGCCCCAAAGATCCGCGCGATGGAGGTGATCGATGAGGTGGAGCCGACGGCTCGTGGCCTCTACACCGGGGCGATCGGGTTCATCGGGTTCTCCGGCGCGATGGAGCTGAACATCGCTATTCGGACGGCCATCGTGACAGGCGGACGGATCTATTTCCAGACCGGCGGCGGGATCGTGGCCGACTCTTCGCCGACACGGGAGTACGAGGAGACGCTGTTAAAAGCCGAAACCTTCTTTCGGACTCTTGGCGTCGGCGTTGGTTTTGGGAGATAGAGGAAGCGAATGGCCGTTGTCTATCTGAATGGGCGCTATGTGCAGGCCGAGCGGGCGAAGGTGTCGGCGTTCGACCGCGGGTTCTCGTATGGCGACGGCCTCTTCGAAACCATCCGAGCGTATGCCGGGTGGGTTTTTGGCCTTGAGCGCCACCTCGCTCGCCTCAAGAAGAGCGCCGATCAGATCGGGATTCCGTTCGAAGGTGACGTTGGCGAGTGGCGGCAGGTGATGGGTGAACTGCTCCGGCGGAGTAGCCTTCAGGACGCTGATGCCTCTTTGCGGCTGACGGTGACGAGAGGCCCGGACGTGCTCGGCTCCCTCCTGCCTCCCGACGCGTCCCTTTCACCCACGCTGTTGTTGGTCACCAGGCCCTTGGATGCGGGGATCGCCGAACGTCAGCAGGTCGGGATCGACGCGGTCACGGTTCACTGGGGAAGTCCATTCAATCCACTCCAGATCAAGTCGCTCGACTACCTCTATAACATGCTGGCGATGGCGCAGGCGCAACGCGAAGGGGCTCAGGAGGCCCTGTTTGTCGATCGCGATGGCACCATCGTCGAAGGGACCACGAGCAACGTCTTCTCGGTCTCGAAGGGGATGCTGACGACCCCACCTGAGAGTTCAGGGCTCTTACCGGGCATTACGAGGGA
>JANGEZ010000275.1:0-2917 GCA_031838355.1 Candidatus Methylomirabilis sp. bin48
CTCGATTGTTCCTGTGATAGGAGCAGGAACCTGGACCTTCAGCCATTTGATGAAAGGCCGGTTTTCGGCAAACGGCTCGCCGGCTTGGACCGCATCCCCCTCCCGTTTTAACATATAGTGCCGGATCTCCTGCGGGACGATCCCCAGCAGGTTGACCACATTTACTGCGTGGACCTTGCCGGGCAGCTCGGTCTGAGCGATCACCGTGGTAGCAGTGACTGCCTGTCCCTCATGGACAAGCACCCTGCCGGGAATCGGCAGTATTCGCCGCTTCCGGACCACGGTCTGTGACGCCATGCGCAAACCAGGTGTGTATGAATGAGCCATCTTTAAACCAGGGTTTAGGGTAGAGGGTAGAGGGTTTAGGAAAGATCAATAGGTATCCTTTCCCCTGAACCCTAGACCCTATACCCTGTCTCTTTACCCTTTACCCTTCCTCTGTGGGATACAGCTCGACCGCCTTGGCCCAGGCGCGCAGTTGTGCGACCCGCTCTGACTCCTCCTCTGCCAGGTAGAGCGGCCGCCCTCTAGCATCCAGGATCAGGCCGACCACGCCGCCTTTCGCCTGAAGCTTCACTGCTTTCCCCTTCCCGGCACCCAGATCAAAGCTATTCGACGGCTCCGCCTGCAGGTCGGCTTCTGTCCCAGGCGGAAGATCGATGCGAAGAATCTCCCCAAAGCGAAGGACTCCCTGCGCGAGCCTTCCGTCTGCAAATCTGATGGTATACGCGAAACAGGGCTCGTCACGCTTCGCCCTTCCATCGGCGGCCAGGCAGCTCCCCAGAGGAACCAAACAGTCCTTCAGGAAAACCTCAGTGGCCGCTCGCTCATTGACTTCGGATAGGACGCCGAGGTGGGGCATCATAAAGATACTGTCCACCGCGAAGCGCGTCAGTCCGAGCGGCTGGTAGGCGTCGATCATCATCATCATCGCCTGGACGCGGTGCGGTGCGTGGGAGAGAATTCCGCCACTCCCGATGATCAGGTCGATCCTGTACAGGTCAATGAGACTCTTCCCACCCTCTTCCTGCTCGAAGGCATCCGCGATGGTCCGTTCCATCTGCACGCCCTTCAGGCCAACTGCCAGCGCCTTGTGCTGATCCAAGGCAAGGCGGAGCGCCTCCCGCGCTACTGCTTGCTCCAGGGCCAAGTCTGCCTGAGTCTGAGGAATAGTCGTGGGGCGGATCATCTTATTCTTGATCCGATTCCGCATCTCCTGCTCTGCAAGCGGATCGGCCAGCCATCGCTCGATCTTCTCGATGCCGGCCTCGGCCAGGACATTACTGATGCTGTAGCTCATCCCAAGATTGGCGCTGACTGTCCGGGTGAACTGCCCATCCACCACCGAGAAGACATCCGTTGTGGCGCCACCGATGTCCACACCAAGCAGGTTCAATCCCTGCGCTCTCGCCGCATTCTCCATGATGAGGCCGACAGCAGCCGGGGTTGGCATGATCGGCGCCCCTGTCCACCCCATGAGCACCCCATACCCCGGCGCCTGAGCCATGACATGCTCAAGGAACAGGTCATGGATCTTGTGGCGGGCCGGCGCGAGATTTTCCCGCTCCAGGGTGGGTCGAATGTTGTCCGCCATGACGAGGGCCGTCCGGTCACCCAGAATCTCCTGAATCCGGCCACGCGCATCTTTATTCCCGGCAAAGATCACCGGCAGCTTAAAGCTCCCGCCGAGCCGGGGCTTCGGATCGGCTGCCCGGATGTACTCCGCCAGTTCCACAACGTGCGAGATGGTTCCGCCATCGGTCCCGCCCGACAGCAAGATCATATCGGGCCTCAGAACCCGGATTCGCTCGATCTTCTCATGGGCAGCCCTGCCATCATTGCTGGCCAGCACGTCCATGACGATGGCGCCGGCGCCAAGGGCGCACCGTTGGGCGCTCTCGGCGGTCATGGCCATCACCACGCCCGCCACCATCATCTGGAGGCCTCCACCGGCGCTGCTCGTGGAGACGTAGATATCGACCCCGCGACCCCCCTCGGCAGGCGTCAGAATCTTCTCCCCATCCAGGATCTTTCGCCCGGACAGCTCCTCTACCTCCTGGATGGCGTTCAGCACCCCGCGGGTCACATCGTCGAACGGAGCCTCGACGGTGGTCGGGGACTCGCCTCGGAAGGTCTGACGGTACTCTTCCCCTACTTTCTCGATCAGGATCGCCTTGGTAGTCGTGCTCCCACAGTCGGTAGCCAGGATCGCTGTCATCTCACGACTCACGGCGATCTCCTCCCTTTTCGGCGCCTCGCACCCCAAATCCCCCTGTACCCCCCTTTTGTAAAGGGGGGATGGGGGGATTTCGTACCTCGCACCCCATGCCGTCTTCTTCGCGCCGGAGCCGCTCGACGAAGAGCGCGGGGGTCTCTCCTCGTTCCAGCATACGCGCGAGCCGTTCGATGTCATCAGGGGAGGCAACCATTCCCATGATCGGTGTCATGGCATGGACCAGTTGGCTTGCAAGGAAACCGAGCGGGACAAGAGACTCTATCAGGAATACGGCAGGAATCGCGAGACCGCGATCAGCGAGAAGGCGGGCCAAACGATCCAGCAACGCGAGATCTTCTGCATCGAGCTGGCCCTCCTGCCTGCGGAGTGCGAAGGCATGGGCGAAGCGGTGTCGCAGGCGGCCCCATAGCTCTCGCCCAAAGGCGTTCACAGTTGTGAGCACATCGTTCATAGATAAGAGGTCGCAGTTCGTGGATTGTTACTGGTCCAGATGCTTCCGGACTATGAACTCTGAACCCCGAACAATGAAGCCTCCCCGCGGCAAGCCGCGGGGTATCGTCTTCTGTTCTGGCCCGTCATTCCGTGCTTGACACGGAATCCAGTCTGGCCCTCTGGATACCGGCTTCCGCCGGTATGACGTACTCGCGGCAAGCCGCGGGGTATCGACCCTGAACGGAATGA
>JANGEZ010000276.1:0-4403 GCA_031838355.1 Candidatus Methylomirabilis sp. bin48
ACGAAGGACCGCGTCGTCGTCCGAATACAGGATGCGAACCTCTCCGGCATGCTCCATAGCCTTGGCGAGGCGGCCACCGGATTGGACCATGAACACCGGAACAGCGGCCGCCATCAAGCAGACCTTACCGACCGTTGGACCGCCTTTCCGTCGCAGATTATCGATCGTCTCCAGGGCGATCCGGCATCCGAGCGAATGCGCCAGGAAGTGGACGATGCGTAGGGTGGGCATCGCTCGCAGGTGTTGCGCCAAACGTGGCGCAGCCTCCTTCGCCGTGCCGACTGCCCCTGGGTAGACGAGAAAATCCATGAGGTCAAAGAGACCCCATGCAGCATCACCCGGCCAGAACAGGTCGGCGAGTATCGTCTCTAAAGCGGGTGGGGCAAGCTGTGGGACCGCGCGCCCGTACTGGCGGAGGCGGAAACCATGGTAAGCGACGCCGGCCTCTCCGTAGTGGTTATTGAAACCGTGAATGAGGACAACGGCCTCGCTGCGCGCAAAAGGGTCGAGCGGCGGCGTTTGACGAACCTTGGACTGCAGGTCTCCACCCTCTCTCCGCTCGCGAAGCTGAAGAACGAGGCCGGGCCTGTAGTCCTCGGGGGGATCGAAGTACCTAGCCACCGCTCCGCACCCGCTTGAGGGCGATCACCAGGTCCTTGGCTACTGGCGCCATGATTCCACCTGCCAGCGATACGACGATGAGAATGACCCAACCAAGCGGGTCCTGGGGAAGATTGGTTCGAGCGAGGTACACGAGGAACCCGAATAATGCCACCGCCCCCAGGAGCACCGAAGCTACCTGATTGCCCGTCTGCCACCGGTAGCCCGCCGTAAGTTGGAATGCGTCAAGCCGCCGTCGAATGAACTGGCGCAGGCGCGCGTAGGTGTCGGCCTGCCTTTTGGCATGTGCCGGGTCAGTCGCCGTTGAGGCTGGAGGCTGTTGCGCCCACGTGAACCAGTGAATGTAGTCGTCGTTATCGGGACAGGCTCCTGCACCGAGGAACAGGTAAAGCTCAGGGTTGATGTCCGGATGCCCCAGCGCGGCGTCGGCCGCATCCTGAATCTGCCCCATCATCTTCTCTAACTCAAGGGCAAATAGCGCGTTATCAGGAGAAACGACCCAGGGCGTCCACTCAATACTCTTACCCATGGCCGATGGGTCGACGGTCTCTCCCGTCGTAAGCCGAATCAGTTGGGAATACACGCGCACATGAAAATCGGAATGGTTGACAAGAGGTGGGCGGCCGATCGCCATGAGGGCCTCGGGAGGGATATTCACGCTCCGGATCCAGTCGCGAACCCTCCGCTTGTGAAACCGGTCGCGCCAACTGAATAGCGCCTTGAACGTCTCGATCAACGCCATTGAAAGTGCGCTGATTGCCGCCAGCGTGATGGCATAGCGCAGGATGAAACTTGTAAACCGATCAATAGCGTTGTAGACATCTTCAGGAGTCATCGTCATCACCCTTCGAACCCGAGAGGCTGTGGCCAACCGCTCGCGCGCCGGGTTCGAATTCGACCAGGATGTCCGCGTCGCTGTTGGGCCCGAAATCATCACGCAGCACCGACCTGAAAAACGCCAACCGGCGAATCCGGTTGCGCCGGCAAAACTCAGCAATCTTCTTTTTGGGAATATCGATTTTCACGCTCATGCCTGTACCTCCGCGAACATCCGCGCCTTGAACACCGGCTCCGACAAGATCATCGGATCATCTCCACGTAAGAAAGATCTCCAGGCCGCGCGGTGAGGCCTGGGTGTAGATCGGCTCGATGGCCTCCAGGAATCGCTCTTCACCGCGCCAAAAGGGGAAGCCGCCTAGCCGCTTGAGCAATGCCGCCGGCACAGACGGCACCCGGACCTCGCCAAACAGATCCTCAGGCAGGCTGCTACCGCTCCAAAAGCTAGAGCTGTCTACAGCAAGCGGCTCTGGTGGCAGGGGGACCCTTTCTCCCATCTTGGTGGGGGTAGATTTTCTCCGGGTTTCCATTTTGGTGGTTTTTCCACCGGTACCGCCTAAGAGTCCGATCAATTCCTCTCGGCTCTTCCCGCGCAGCTTGAAGATGACAACCGGGTCGCGGTGGACCTCCTCACCCAACACATAATAGACCGCTGCGATATGTTTGCACGGATTCGACCAGTCCGGGCAGGAGCAGTCCGTACCCAGATCTTGAAGCTGTTTGGGGAAGAGCGACAGCCCCACGCCCTTGAACGCCTGCTCGATATCTTGGGGCATCTCTCCGGCCAGGAGTTTGGCCGCAAAGAGGGCCTGATGCGACAGCGCCCTGACCAACTTCTGCCAGTCGGCGGCCGATAGCGCCTTAACCCGGATCGTGATGTCGTAGGGCGTGGGTCGGGATCCCTGAACCTTCGCCTTGACTAGCCCCTTGTCAATATCAATAGAGAGGACCTGGCCCTGGCGGGCGTAGGAGCGACCCCGGCCCAACCGTGCGCCGATCTGGAAGCCCTCCAGCACAGCAATCCACCGCTTGGCCCACCAGCTTTCCCCGAACGCGCCGCGTTGGGAGTGGGCCTTGATCCCGCCCTTGGCCTCCCGCGGGCGCGAAGGTGGGAAGTAATCATAGTCGTGATACCGTCGCCAGGCCATAGCTATTCCCCTATCGCTTCTTTTCGCAGCGTGAAGAGGTCCTTCAGTTCAGCAGTTGAAAGCTCGGTCAGCCAGCCCTCGCCCGTCCCGACTACCCCCTCAGCGATCTCCTGCTTGCGCTCGATCATCTCGTCGATCTTCTCTTCCAGGGTTCCCACACAGAGGAACTTGTGGACCTGAACGTTTTTGGTCTGGCCGATGCGAAAGACGCGGTCGGTTGCCTGGTTCTCCACCGCCGGGTTCCACCAGCGGTCGAAGTGGAAGACGTGGTTGGCGCGTGTCAGGTTCAAGCCGACGCCGCCGGCCTTCAGGGACAGGAGAAAGATCTGCGGGCCGTCACCGCCGGCCTGGAAGCGCTCGACCATGCGGTCTCGCTGCGGCTTTGGGACCCCTCCATGCAGGAAGAGCGCCTCGCGCCCGAACACCTCCTGCAGATGCCGCCGGAGGATGTCGCCCATCTCGGCGAACTGCGAGAATACCAGCGCGCGGTCCCCGACCTGGATGAGTTCCTCCAGCATCTCGGTCAAACGGGCTAACTTGCCCGAGCGTCCGGGGATCGCGGAGTTGTCGCCCAGCAACTGCGCCGGGTGGTTGCAGACCTGCTTGAGCTTCGACAGTGTCGCCAACACCACACCCTTGCGCTGGATGCCCTCGGAAGAGTTCAGCTTGGAGGTGGCGTCTTTGACGACAGCGGCGTAGAGCGACGCCTGCTCTCTGGTCAGCGTGCAGAAAACCTTCATCTCCATCTTCTCGGGCAGATCGGTAATGATCGTCTTATCGGTCTTGAGCCGCCGCAGGATGAACGGCCCGGTCAGGCATTTCAGCCGCTTCACGGCCTCCTGGTCGCGGTTGGCCTGGATGGGGACGAAGAACGTCCGCTTGAACTCGCTCTGTGTGCCGAGGAAACCCGGGTTGAGGAACTCGATGATGGACCACAGATCGCCGACGTTGTTCTCGACAGGGGTACCGGTGAGTGCAATGCGATAGCCTGTCTTGAGCGCCCGCGCGGCCTTCGCCTGTTTGGTCTCCGGGTTCTTGATGTTCTGCGCCTCGTCGAGGATCACGCCGGACCAGGGCACCTCTTTCAGGGCCTCGAAATCCCGGTGCAGGAGTGCGTAGCTGGAGATGACTATGGCCTGCTTTTGCGCTTCCGCCTGTAGCGCAGCGCCTTTCGTTCTGGCAATGCCGTGGTGGACCATGACGGGCAGATCGGGCGTGAAGCCGGCGGCTTCTTTCTGCCAGTTGCCGACAACAGACGTCGGGCAAACCAGCAGCACCGGCCGTTTGCCGTCTGCTTCCCAGTCCCGTTGAATCAGTGCCAGCGCCATAATGGTCTTGCCGAGTCCCATATCGTCTGCCAAACACGCGCCTAGCCCCCAGCGCCGCAGGAAAGCCAGCCATGAATAGCCCCGCATCTGGTACGGACGCAGCGTTCCCTGGAACCCGTCCGGCGCGGGCAGCGCTTCAAGCGCGGCGCGCCCGTCCAATGAGGCCAGAAGGTCGGCGATCCAGCCTGTGGCGGTGACGCCCTCGAAAGCGATGCCGCCCGGCGCCTTCCCCGCACCCAAGCCCATCCGGACAATCTCGCGTACGGTGGCGCGATCTGCGGCCTTTCTCCAAAAAGCAAGCGCTGCCTGGATCTCCTCGGCGTTCATCTGTACCCACTGGCCGCGCACCTTGACCAGAGGCTGCTTGAGGCGCGCCAAGGCTTCGAGTTCTCCGAAAGTGAGCCGCTCGCCGCCCAGGGCCATTTGCCAGTCGAATTGGACAATCGAATCAAGGGACAGCCCACCGCCT
>JANGEZ010000277.1:0-6105 GCA_031838355.1 Candidatus Methylomirabilis sp. bin48
CGTCAATGCAAATCTTCCCCTACGGGGTATCCATCAGAGCCGTCGCCTCCAGCCAATGAACCACTGCAGTAAGCCTTTCAGCTCCTCAGAACCCATACAGGCTGCCGCAGCGAGGAATACGGTAAAACTTGTCACAAGCTCGAACGTGAGCACCCCAGCGCGACGAAGCACCGGTTCAACCGTCACCGGATCACGGAAGTGGACAAGCAATAAGGCGATCAAAGCCATTGAGGCGGCGGCCCCGCCTATCTGCGCAAGTGAGCGGAAGCTTAACCCGGGGAACCTCCCCAGACGCCGTCGCAGCGCAATCAGCAGCAGACCCAGGTTTACAAAGGAAGACAGAGCCGTCGCAAGGGCCAGGCCTGCAAGTCCTAGGGGCCGCATCAGCACGAGAGAAAAAGCAATGTTGACCATAACGGTCACCATGCCGATCTTGACCGGCGTCGCCGTATCCTGAAGCGAGTAGAAAGCCGGCACGAGGATGCGGTTCGACACATAGGCCCCAAGGCCGAAGGCGTAGAACAACACGACCTCAGCGGTGGCGAGGGTCACGGTCCGATCAAATGCGCCTCGCTCAAAGAGGAGTTGAACAATCGGGATCCTGAACACCATCAGACC
Organism: Candidatus Methylomirabilis sp. bin48; assembly: GCA_031838355.1. Lineage (GTDB taxonomy): Bacteria > Methylomirabilota > Methylomirabilia > Methylomirabilales > Methylomirabilaceae > Methylomirabilis. Next base: position 619 of record JANGEZ010000277.1, read on the forward strand.
TACCATGGCTGGTAGTGTGACGAAGAGAACAAGACGGATCGCGTAGGCCACAGTGGCCCCAACCTCTCCAAGGGAACGGTTTGCCGCCTGTCTCGCCATGGCGGGGAAGGCCGCCGTGGCAATAGCCACACCGAAGACACCGATCGGAAATTGGATCAGTCGGAAGGCATAATAAAGAACCGAGATCCCTCCCTCCCCCATCAGCGAAGCGAGCAAGGTCCCGACGAAAACATTGACCTGCGTGATAGCCAGCCCCGCAACCCCTGGCGCCATAAGACGTGTAATACGCCCGACGGCAGGATCGCTGAGATCGAAACCCCGATGGGCGCCCATTCCACGTCTCCACACCACTGGAATTTGGATCAGGAGCTGGCCTACGCCTCCGATCAGGACGCCGATTGACAGTGCTATGATCGGCGGATCTACATAGGGTGTCAGAAAAATGGCGCACCCGATCATGGCGATGTTCAGCATGCCGGGGGACAACGCCGGGGTGGCGAAGTGACCCTGCGAATTGAGAATCCCCATGAAGAGCGCTGCGACCCCGATAAACAGGATATACGGGAACATCAACCGGGTGAGATAGATGGCAAGATCAAGTTTTGACGGGATGGCTTGAAAACCTGGGGCGATGAGCCGAATCAACCACGGCGCAAGTAAGATGCCGGCGAGGGAGACCAATACGAGGAGCAGCGCCAGTAGCGTCAAGATAGTCCATGCCAGCCGCCAGGCGCTCTCGCGTCCACGCTTGGTGAACGCTTCGGTGAAGACCGGGATGAACGCCGCCGAGAGAGCCCCCTCCCCAAGTAGCTCGCGCAACATGTTTGGGAGGCGGAAGGCAGCAAAGAAGGCATCGGTTGCGGTTCCGGCGCCGAATGTCCTGGCAATGATCATATCGCGGACAAAGCCAAGGATACGGCTTAGCAGTGTGGCCCCGCTCACCACACCGGCAGCTCGCGCGATCCTCCCAGGGCGTTCCTGCTCCATCAGAAAGTCCTTGACAAGTGAGTGCCGCTCCATTTTAATGAGTAGCACGGTTTCTCCTCCCGCGTACCGGGGGGACACGACACGCCATAAAGGAGAAGAGGAACAATGCCAATAATCAAGTCAGCGCAGAAGCACATGAGGCAAAGCCAGAAGCGACGGTTGCGCAATCGCGCAGCGAAGAGCAGCTTAAAGACAGTCATCAAGAAGGTGCGAGTAGGGATAGACGAGCGCGACAGGGATGCTGCGCAGAAGGCATACTTACTGGCCGTGCCGTTAATCGACAGGGCCGCCAGCAAAGGCTTCATCCACAAGAACGCCGCGGCCCGCTATAAGTCAAGACTCGCTCTCCAGCTCCAGGCCCTTCCGTCTCCGTCGTAGGCCTCACGTCCTGCAGAGGCTCCAGACCAGTCCGCTCAAGACCATCGGGGCTTCAGCTCTCCCTGTCTTGATGGCCATGTCGGCCCGTGAGATTGACTGGAGGGCGTCTGTGAGCTGCCTCCAGGAACGCGAGGCGCCTTGTTCCGCCAAGGTCGCGACAACGCGAGGCGATAGGCGGCCGAGGGTCATCCTGCTCACCGGGGTCCCCTGCTCCCGTAAGGCTTTTGCCTGAAACAGCAAGCGGATCTGGCGGGCCAGCATCCCGAGGATTTTTAAGGGCTCTTCGCCAGTCTCTAAGAGACTCGTGAGACTGCGAAGCGCCCCATCCAGGTCCCTCCCTGATACGGTATCGGTCAGTTGGAAGATCGATCGTACTCGGGTCTCACCAACCATGGCTTCGACATCGTGCGGTCGTATTTCCACGCCCTCCCCTACGAAGAGCGCGAGCTTTTCCACGGCATATATCAACTGGCGAAGATCGTCACCCACCAAGTCAATGAGCAGACTGATCGCGTCCGGCTGCAACCGTACGCCCCGCTCCTTGGCCGCTGCCACCAGCGCCTCCCTTAACGAATCAGCCTTCATGTGATCAAAGTGGAGGACCATTCCTTTCTTTTGAATCGCCGCCGCCAATCGGGTCCTGAGGTCAAGACTCCTCCCCGCCAGTACCAGGCAACTTGTGGGAGAGGGATCGTTCAGATAGGCGAGCAACTCCTCCTGCTGCGCCCGCGAGAGATCCTCGACACCTCGGACCAGGACAACCCGACGCGACCCCAGAAACGGTAGCGTCCGAGCGCTCCCCAGGATCGACTGTGTCTCTGCCTCCCCCGGCCGAATCTGGTCGAGATTCAGGTCTCTCTCGCCCTCCGTCAGCAATGCATCAAGGAGCTGGTTCAGTGCCTGTTCCCGGCGGTACTCATCCTCCCCGTAGAGACAGTAGACGAGCGCAATCTCCCCTCTGCGGACCTGTTCGGCAACCGAGTGACCCGTCTTGACTAAGCGTCCCATCACACCCCGTCCAGCACCCTGCTCACCACCTGCTCGGCGAGGTCTGCCACCGCCCGAAGCGTTGCCTCATCCTCGGCCGCCCTGGTAGAAGTGACCCCTGACCCCGTAAAGTAGTAGGCCACACCTGCAACGCCGTCCCGGAGGAGCACCTTATCCTCCAGCCCATTTTTCACCGTAAAGGAAAACGAGATGCTCAGCCGCACGCGCTTGGCTTGGTCTGAGGAACTGAAGGCAAGGGGATCTTCACCGAACCCTTCAATGGCCCCATCCAAAAGGACGTCGGCGCCCGCCTCCACAACTCGGATCCGGCCGTCGGCCGCAAACCTGCGGATCAGCGCATCTTTCAGGGCGGGGTGAATGGTGGGACGAAGGGTTCGGTTTTTGAGGGTCCCGATACTGATCGTCTTGACGGAGGGTTGAAGAGCGCTCACCTCCCCGGATCCCAGCGATCGATAGCCACATCCAGCCAGCGCCAGGAGTACCGCCATACAAATGATCGCCCTCATCAGATTCCTCCAGTCACAATATTCACCAGCTTCTTCGGCACCACCACCACCTTCCGGGTCGATCTATCCTTAAGCCACGCCTTGACCCGCTCGTCCGCGAGGGCTGCCTCACGCATGGCGCCATCGTCGGCGCCCGCAGGCATGAAGAGTCGGCTCCGGACCTTTCCGTCCACCTGGACGACCACCACAATCTCCTCTGCCGTGATGACGGCCGGGTCGTAGGTCGGCCAAGCCGCATGAAAGATGCTTCCGCTACGACCGAGTTGTTCCCACAGTTCCTCGCACAGATGCGGCGCAAAGGGTGACAGGAGCAGCAGGAGGGTCTCGACCGCATAGCTGTAGGCGAAGCGCCGCTCATCAGCTTCGTCGGCAGGGCCCACCAGTTCAAAGCGGCCCATCTCGTTGGCAAGTTCCATAAGGGCGCTGATGGCCGTATTAAAGTGAAACTCCTCCTCGATATCGGCTGTGACTCGTTTGATCGTTTGCTGAGCTTTTCGGTACAAGTCGCGACCTGCGAAGAGCCTCGGGAAGGGAATTGGTGGACCGGGATGCTTGAGGAGCACCTCCTGGTCCTCAACGAGGCGGACGATTCTGCTCAGAAAGCGGAAAGAGCCCTCCACGCCCTGGTCAGACCACTCCAGATCTCTTTCCGGCGGGGCGGCAAACAGGCAAAACAGTCTGGCAGTATCGGCCCCGTACCGCGCCAAGAGATCCTCGGGATCGATCACGTTCTTTTTCGATTTCGACATCTTCTCGATTCGCCCGATCTCGATCGGACGGCCGCATGCCGTGCAGGCGCGATCGGTGTCCACCTCCTCCGGCAGTCGGAACCCATGCTCCGGACACCTGTAGGTCTCCTTGCACACCATCCCCTGCGTCAACAGCCTCCTGAACGGCTCATCGACAGCGATGAGGCCCAGGTCGCGGACCGCCTTGGTGAAGAAGCGCGCGTACAACAGGTGGAGGACCGCATGCTCGATCCCTCCGATATACTGATCCACCGGCATCCAGTAATTGACGCGAGCAGGAGTGACCGGTCCATCCTCGGCCTCCGGACTGGTGAACCGGAGAAAATACCAGGACGAATCGACAAAGGTGTCCATGGTATCCATCTCCCGCCTGGCGGGACCGCCGCACCGTGGACATGGAGCGTGGGCAAATGTGGCGACCTTCTGAAGCGGGGAGCCCCCCTTCATCGTGATCTGGACATCCTGAGGCAGGATAACGGGCAACTCCTGGTACGGGACCTGGACTACCCCGCAAACATCACAGTAGATGATCGGGATCGGGTTGCCCCAATAGCGCTGCCGTGAGATCCCCCAGTCGCGGAGCCGGTAGTTCACCGTCCGCTTCCCGATCCCCTCCCGCTCCAGGAAGTCCGCAATCGCCTCGCGCGCCTGCTCACTGCCCATGCCGGTGAACGGGCCGGAGTTTACCAGCACGCCGTCCCCCTCATGCGCCTGCTGCATGGTGCCCTCATCCAGATCGGCATCGACGGGCTTCACTGCCAGGCGGATCGGCAGACCGTACTGCTTCGCGAACTCAAAGTCGCGCTGGTCGTTGCTCGGCACCGCCATAATGGCGCCGGTGCCGTACTCCAGCAGGACGAAGTTGCCGATCCAAACGGGAATCCGCTCATGCGTGAGCGGATTGATGGCGTAGGCGCCTGTGAACACCCCTTCCTTCTTTGTGTCGGCTACCGCTCGCTGCGTCCTGTCTTCCAGCTTCATCCGGTCGACGAATGCCCTGACCTGCTGCTCCTGCGGCGTGCTTTTCGAGAGGCCAAGCGCAAGCGGGTGCTCAGGGGCCAGGACCATGAAGGTTGCCCCGAAGAGCGTGTCCTGACGGGTGGTGAAGATCGTCAACGCCTCTTGTCGCTCGGCGAGCGGGAAGTGAACCTCCGCCCCGACGCTCTTGCCGATCCAGTTGCGCTGCATCACCTTGACCGGCTCAGGCCATCCGGGCAGCTCGTCTAAGCTACCCAGCAACTCTTCAGCGTACGCGGTGATCCTGAAGAACCATCCCGGTAACTCCTTCTGCACAACGGGCGTCCCGTCCCGCCAGCAGAGCCCCCCCTCCACCTGCTCATTGGCCAGGACGGTCTGACAGGCCTCACACCAGTTGACGGTAGACGACTTCTTGTAGACCAACCCCTTCTCGTACAGCTTCAGGAAGAGCCACTGTCCCCACCTGTAATAGCTGGGATCGCTACACGTGATCTCACGCTGCCAATCGTAGGAGAACCCCATCCATTTGAGCTGGGTTCGCATGTAGGCGATATTGTCGCGGGTCCACTTGGCCGGGTGCGTGCGGTGCTCGATAGCCGCGTTCTCTGCAGGCAGACCGAAGGAGTCCCAGCCCATCGGGTGCAGTACATTGTACCCCCGCATCCGAAGAAACCGGGCCAGTACGTCACCGATCGCATAGTTGCGAACGTGGCCCATATGGATCCTGCCGGACGGATATGGGTACATCTCCAGGAGGTAGAACTTACGCCTCCCCGGCTCTTCCGTGACCGCGAAGGCGCCACTCTCCTCCCACACCCGCTGCCACTTCGCTTCGATCGTCTTAAAGTCGTAGCCCCGCGCCATTGATTCCTCAGAAAAAG
>JANGEZ010000278.1:0-2094 GCA_031838355.1 Candidatus Methylomirabilis sp. bin48
AGCAAGTCCAGGCCCTCCTGCCCATCCGCAGCAAGGAGCACCGCGTACCCTTCCTTAGCCAATACTTTCCCCAAGGCCTCCCGAAGATGGGCCTCATCATCGACCACAAGAATCACACGCTGCTCCATCATGCCCTGGCCCCTTTCTGTTCTATTCCGCCACATGGAATCCTGATGGTCATGACGGTCCCGCGCCCCGTGTGACTTGAACAGCCGATGATCCCGCCATGACCTTGAACGATGTCTTTGGCGATCGCGAGGCCGAGCCCCGTCCCTGTAGCCTTCGTAGTAAAGAAGGGCTCGAATATTTGCTGGAGGTGCTCTGGAGGGATGCCATGACCCTGATCGGCGATGGCGATCTCGACGTGCCCATCCGCTCTTCTTGCAGAGATGCTTACCAGCCCTCCTGACGGCATCGCGTCGAATGCGTTCCGGAGGATGTTGAGCAATGCCTGTTTAAGCTGCTTCCTATCAACTAGGATTCGGGGGAGACCAGGTTCGATCTGAAGCCTGATCTCGACTGCTCTCTCCATCACCTCACCCCGGAGAAGATCGCAAAGACTTTCCAGGACTGTTTCAACGGATTCATAGGCAAGCTCCGGAGCTGGCACCCGCGCCAGCCGGAGGTAGTCGTCGGTGATTTCCACCAGTCTCTCTAATTCGAGTTTGATCGTGCCAACCAAGCTCACCGCCTCGCCAGAATGCGTCGCAGTGCCGGCCTCAATCTCATCCTCCAGCAGTTCGAGGTTCAGGCTGATGGACCCGAGGGGGTTGCGGATCTCATGTGCAACCTCGGCGGCCAGCTTGCCGACTGTAGCGAGCCGCTCCGACTGCAGCAAACGCTCCTGGGCCTCGGTCAGGTTTCGATACGCGCGCTCGAGGCTGGCCTGTCGCTCTGCGAGTTGGACGTTGAGCGTCTCCGCCCTCTGCCGGGCGCGCCGCTCCCGTTCAGACAGCAGGCCCATGGCCGTGCCCAGGAAGATCATGAGGCTCACTCGAGCGGGGAGGTGGCCTGGATGGGGGTAGGACCGCGGGCTTAACAGATCGGCCCCAACATAGAGGGCCCCCGCTGTGATGGAAGCGAACAAGGCCACGCGAGAACCGAAATAAAAGGCGTCCAGAGCGATCAAAAGGTAATACAGGAGATAGAAATGGCTGTCGAGGCCTCCTGTGAACCAGATGAACACGAACACGAAGGCCAGGTCGATGTGGATGGTCCACATAAAGATCGTGCGGACTCTTTGGGACCAGAGTCGAACAGATGCAAAAAGGAGAGCTTTGTATATGAGAAAACTGATAAAGAGTGGCGCAAGATGCCGGGCGTGTTCGGGCTTTACCGGGACGAGCAATAGCGCAATCAGGCCCCCGATGAGGCTGAGCGACCCGAGCGTCCCGAAGGCCAGCTCATCCGATCCAAGGCGCGATCTCGTGATCCGGTCAACGAGAGTCATCGACATCCTGTCTTCTACACATCAGCCCACGCCCGGTTCTTCCCACTGAACAGAAGCAGGTTTGTAGTTTGCCATGGTCCGACCTCTAGCTTTCCCCATCGTGAAGAGTCTGTGTGGCGCCAGTTCGCGCGAGCTGCCGGCCCCTCCAGACCTCGAAGATGACGGGGTACACGATCAACTCAAGGATGAACGACGTGATGACCCCGCCAATCATGGGAGCGGCGATCCGCTTCATCACGTCGGCTCCGGCGCCGTGGCTCCACATGATCGGGAGCAATCCCATCAGGATCGCCATGACGGTCATCATCTTCGGGCGGATTCGTTTCACCGCCCCCTCGCTGATCGCCTCTTGGAGGTCTTCTATCGTGCGCATGCGCCCCGCGTTGCGCCGTTTCTCGTACGCATGGTCGAGATAGAGGAGCATGATGACCCCTGTTTCAGCATCGACGCCGGCCAGGGCGATGATCCCGACCCAGACCGCGACGCTTAGGTTGTAGTCGAGTAGATAGATGAGCCAGAAGGCGCCGATGAGAGAGAAGGGCACGGCGAGCAGGACGATGAACACCTTCGTGACGCTCGCCGTATTGAAGTACAAGAGGACGAATACGATCAGCAAGGTGAGCGGGATGACGATCTTTAGCCGC
>JANGEZ010000279.1:0-2221 GCA_031838355.1 Candidatus Methylomirabilis sp. bin48
GACTGAAGCACGAAAACACGAGAACGAAGATGGCGAGCTATCATCGAAAGGAGCAGACCGATGGGTGTGAAAGTGCGCATCCCGACCCCTCTACGAGGTTTGACCAGTGGCCAAGGGGAGGTGGAGGGGCAGGGGAACTCCATTAATGAGCTGATCGAGAATCTGGAACAGTCGTATGCCGGCCTGAGGGAGAGGATCTACGATGACTCCGGCAGCGTCCGTCGCTTCATCAATATCTATGTGAATGAGGAAGACATCCGATTTTTGCAGGGGATCTCGACGCAACTCAAGCCAGGCGATCTTGTGTCCATCGTTCCAGCCATCGCTGGTGGTTGCTGATAGGAACTCTTACTTCGAGGTCCGATTAAACCGTTTAACAATCTCAGCGCTGAGGTCGAGGTTCTTGTCAAAATACAAGATACCAGGTCGTTGCGCCTCCAAGATGACGGAAAAACCTTTTTCGGAGGCGTAGGCTTTTAGAATGAGATCGATCTGGCTGGCAAGTTTCCGGATGCTCTCTGTCTCGGCATTTTTCAGTTCCTCCGTCTTATCTTCGAGGAGGCGTTGAAAGGTTGCTTCGTCGCGCTCCAGCGTTGCGGCACGCTGCTGCCGCTCCGCAGGAGTGAGTCGGGACGTTGCCGCCTCAAGATCCTTCCGGCGCGCGAGCAGTTTTGCCTCCTCGACCTTCATCTCTTTCTTTAGCTTCTCGGCGAGCTTCTCCAGTCGAGCCTTGGCGGTCTTACCGGCCTTGGACTCAAGGGCTACCTCCCTGAAGTCCAGTATACCAATCTTTAGGGGTTCTCGGCCGGATGCTGCCAACGGAACGGTAAGGATGAGTCCGGTGCTCAGACAGACGATGGAGCACCGGGAAAAGAAACCCGCAATGCCTGACCTTCTTGTCATTGTTTCCTCTCGTGACGAAGTTTTTCCAACTGCCGCTTCAGACTGTCCGCCGCCTGCTTCGTCTTGGCCTGCAAGGCAGGAGATCCCTCTTGAGCAATAGACGCCGTTAGCTCTTCCAAGTGGGAGGCGTAGAGGCGTGAAAGGTCGGTCAGTCGCCTCACCAATCCCTCGCCAATCGGGTCGGGATTGCCGCGCTCATCGTAGGTGACGCCCGCTGATCCAAGTTGGAAGTGCTCTACCCAGTGGAGTGTGCCCTTATACCAATGCAATCGAAGGAGTTGGGCATGGCACCGCCGGTTCACCGGCTCTAGCCGCAAAAGATCGGTAGCCTCAAGATCTGCCGGTTCCCGTTGTAACTCCTCGGCATGGGTGATCTCATACGCTTGGCGCCAGCTCATGCCAACCGTAAGCCGATCGTACATGGTGGCATAGGAGAGCGGCGCTTGATAGTCAGCAGCCCGGCTGACTCCAGGGCACGCGAGCATCAGCATGGCGGAAAAGGCAATGGGCAAGAAGGTGCGCTTCATTCCGTGCTCCTGTGAACGGAAGCGTGCATCATGGCTGCTCACCCGGGAAAACCCAACCCGATACCGGATTGCGGGTTCAAGACCAGGGCAGATTCTATCATCAAAGATCCAACGCTCGTGATCGATCTGAGGTCTTGGGTTGTGGATTCAATGGAGGAGGGAAGGGTTGTAAGGATGCGGGCGGCATTGGGGCTCGCTGCGGCAAGGGAGCAGTCTGGAGCCGGCGGTCGATCTGCTCAAAGATGAGAGACGGCCACCAGGTGGACCAAGTCGCGACGCCCGACAAATCCCCGTGAGTCAGGACTTCCACCTGCGATTGTTCGGCCCCCATGTCCCGGACGGCGACGTAAACGATATCCCCCAGGCTCTGTTCCCGGTACGCAGTAGAGAAGTACGTGAGGCGCGGATTTGAATGGCTCGGTACCAGATCGGTCGGAAAGAAGTTGAGGTCTCGAAGCGCCTGATTCACGACTACGATAGTTTCCTTAGCAGGATGCGGGTAGGATTTGATTGCTCGGCCGTCGCCGAGGAGACCTGCGCAGCCAGCCATCGTCAGGAAGAGCAATAGCATCAGACAGTGTCGGTAACTTCGGTAGCTCATAGCGTATCCTGTTGGCCCGCTCAGGTCGCGCCCTTGAGAACCACGGCGATCTCGCCATGGATCCGCTCGGAGCCGGGGCGATCACCGAAGGTCCCGATACGAATCCGAACCGAGGTCGTATCTCTCGTGACGGGTAAGACGGTCACCGTAACGGACGTGCCGTCCAGGCTTACTCCACCTGCCTTGGCGC
>JANGEZ010000280.1:0-3475 GCA_031838355.1 Candidatus Methylomirabilis sp. bin48
GCCATCTCGTACAGCCGCCCCTGCACCAGCGCATTCACGCTTCCTTCTGGAAAGGTCCCATCCCAACCGCGCTCACCAGCCCCCAGCCCGGTAAGCAAGGCAATCCCCTCATCGATGGTGTGAACGGGAATGATCTGAAATTGCCCCGCAGCGACCGCCTCTACGACATCCTCCCTAAGCATGAGGTGCCGGACATTGCTCGCCGGGATCAGGACCCCTTGTTCTCCCGTCAGCCCCCTCGCACGGCAGACATCAAAAAACCCCTCGATCTTGGCGTTGACGGCCCCGATAGCCTGGACCTCTCCTTGCTGATTGACCGACCCCGTAACCGCAAATCCCTGCTTGATCGGTAGCCCTGACAGGCTTGAGAGGATCGCATACAGCTCCGCTGAGGAGGCGCTGTCGCCTTCCACCTCTTCATAGAGTTGTTCGAAGGCGAGACTCGCCGACAGGGCAAGCGGTATCTCCTGTACGTAGCGGCCACCGAGATAGCCTGAAAGGATAAGTACGCCTTTACTGTGAATGCGGCCACCCATCCGGGCTTCGCGTTCGATGTCGATGATACCGCCGCGCCCAATGAAGGTTCGCGCCGTGATTCGACTCGGCTTGCCGAAGTGATACTCCCCAAGCGGGATAATGGCAATCCCATTCACTTGACCAACCACGGCGCCATCGGTATCGACAAGGATAGTCCGATCAGTGATCAGTTCCTGCAGCCGTTCCTCCAGTCGATTGGATCGTTTAATCTTAGCGTCGATAGCCCGCCGCACGTCTTCCGCCATAACCCGGTGGTGCCCATCCTGCTCGGCCAGGAAACTGGCCTCGCGGGCCACATCCAGAAGATGACTAAACGTCGTGGCAAGTCGTTCCTGATCCTCCACCAGGCGGGAGCTGTGCTCCACCAGCTTCGCAACGGCGCCCCGATCGAACGCCTTGAGCCCCTCTGCCTCGCAACAGGTGGCCAGGAGGCGGGCAAAGGCCAGGATCGTTTCAGGGGTCCTGGCAACGCGATCACTGAACTCTGCCTGGACCTTAAACAGCTCCAGAAACTCCGGGTCGAGGGCGTGCAATAGATAGTAGAGCCAGGGACTGCCAATAAGGACCACCTTCACGTTGAGCGGGATCGGCTCGGGCTCGAGCGTGACCGTACTATAGAGGTGGAACTGCTCCCCTGGCTCTTCGATCTTGATCCGACGATTCTTCAGCGTCCGCTTCAGTTGGTCCCACGCAAAGAATTGCTTGAGCAGCTCCATGGCCTCCAAGACCAGGAAGCCCCCATTGGCCCGGTGTAAGGCGCCCCCCTTGGCCATCAGGAAGTTGGTGTAGAGGGCACCCATGTGGACCTGATGTTCGATCCGCCCAAGCAGGTTCTGACAGGTAGGGTGAGGTTCGACCACGACCGGCGCGCCGCCATCTTCCCCATGTTCGATCAAGACATTGACCCGATACCGGTCGAAGGGATCCAACCCTTGCCGCAGCATGGCAGTCAGTTCAGGTAGCCCTTGTGCCGCGCTTTGATCTCGACGAAACAGATCCACATTGGCGATGACGTCCTCACGTATCGCCTCGAGGTACGCCTGTACCGTTGCGTGATCCACGTAACGCTCTTTGACCTCCTCGATCAGGTGATCAACTGCAAAGGTCGCGACCTCGCGGTCTATCCCGTCGAGGCGATTCTTCGCCTCCCGCTCCAGGTCGCGGATTCGGCGGCGCGTCGCGGCCAGATCCTTCTGCACCTCCTCGCTTCTAAGGTTGACCTGTCGCTTGGTCTCCTCATCGAGGCCCTCAAACCCTTCCGGCTTCAGTGGCTTCCCTCGAAACATGGGGACGATCATGAAGCCGCTGGCCGTCTTGGCAAGCCCGAATCCAAGCACCTCCGCACGCTTCCCCAAGGCCTCCAGCTCGTCGCTTGTCTGCTTCTGCAGCTCCTCCAGGATTGTGTGACGGTTCTGCTCATAGGCTTCGGACTCGAAGGCTCTGGGGACGCCGGTCTTCAGCTCCTCCAGGAGCCGCTCGCAGTCGGCCTTGAAGAGGTGGGCGCGGCCTGGCGGAAGGCATAGCGCGCGAGGACGTTGCGGATCGGCGAAGTTATTGACATAGCACCAATCAGGAGGGGTGGGGAGCTTAGCCGCCTCGCTGGCCAGGAAGCGTTTGATCGCTGTGGTCTTCCCTGTTCCGGCAGGCCCAAGGACAAAGAGATTGAACCCTTCGCTGCGGATGCCGACACCGAAGGTGATGGCCTGGACAGCGCGATCCTGGGCTACAACCTCCTCCAGCGATTGGAGTTCGTCAGTCCCTTCGAAGGGGAGGCTCTCCGGCGGGCAGATCTTACGGAGCGTATCAGGTTTCAATGGACTGACCATTGTCTCTCCATTATCGATTGCTTAGAAAATCGCCCACGACCGAAATCCCCCCGTGCCCCCCTTTACCAAAGGGGGGTTGGAGGAATTTTCATGATGCATCAGTTCGCCTTACCCTCCACCTTCAACTCCTCCAGAACCGCCCGCTTGGCCCTCTTCCGATCGTAGCGAACCCTCTGTGGCTCTACCTTTGTAGGCCGATGGGGGGCCCGTCTCTTGGGTGGCTTCAGCCTGATCACCAGCTTCATAGGTCATGCCTCACAGTCCAGAATCTTCGCTGTCGCCCTGCAGCGCGGGTCGATCAGCCTTCGGCAGTAACTACTCAGGTGTTTAGGCTGTAGGCTGAAGGCTGTTAGCCGTTGCGCACGGACCGAATCAAGGCGCTTCGTCGGCCAGTTCAAACGCTCTGAGTTTGGTATGGTCTCGTATGGCGCGTTCCTATAGTCTAACAGCCTACAGTCTATCTACCTAAGTAGTTACCTTCCGCATTAAAAAGGAACCATGGCCGGCTCAATCTGCAGGTTCTTCATCATGACCACGAGGTCGTGTTCCTCTCCTGTTTGATCTTTGACATAGTTGTAGAAGACTGCCTCCTTTTCGAATCCTAACCGCTTGAGGGCGCTCAGACTACTTGCCTGACCCCCCATGATCTCGGCGACGAGAATTTCAAGGCCTGCCTTCCTGGCGGTGTCGATCAGCTCCTTGACCATGAGCGTCCCGAGGCCCTTCCCCCGGTAGTCTACATCAACGACCAGGCGTACCTTTCCCACATGGCTGGTCCAGCCGAATTTTCGGCGATGCAAGGTGGCATCAGCCACGATGGTGTCGTCCACCTCAGCCACGAGCGGAAGGACCTTCTCGTAATCAAGCTCTTCCGTCCACGAATCGATCACCTCCCGGAGGGACACATCGTCCCGCAGAAAGAGACGATTCTCGCGCGGCACCCTGTAAAAGAAGGCATGGAGCTTCTCCGCATCCTCTTTGACCATAGGGCGAATCGTGACGCTCGTTCCGGTCTGAAGTGTGACCTGCTTTGGAAATCCGGCTAGCATGAGAGAGCCTCCTTTATCGTGAGGGCCGATCTTCTGTCGTGGCCCATGCCTGTGTGTCCGTCA
>JANGEZ010000281.1:0-11072 GCA_031838355.1 Candidatus Methylomirabilis sp. bin48
CTGAAGGTCCTCGCTCAGGTAGCCCGTACCCTCGGAGATGAGTATGACGTCGAGATCATTGAGACCCACCACCGGTTCAAGAAGGACGCCCCCAGCGGGACCGCGTTGAAAATGGCGCAGGTGATTGCAGAGGCGCTGGGCCGAGAACTGGATAAGACGGGGATCTATGGCCGCAAGGGACTGGTCGGAGAGCGCGGCAAAGAGGAGATCGCGATCCATGCGCTACGGGCCGGTGACGTCATCGGGGACCATACGGTGATCTTCGGGGGCATGGGGGAGCGGATTGAGCTGACGCACCGGGCTCACACCAGGGATAATTTTGCTCGTGGTGCATTGTGCGCGGCCCGTTGGATCCTTGGCCAACCACCCGGCCTGTACGATATGCATGATGTGCTGGGACTGAGGTAGATAGACTGAAGGAAGATAGACTGAAGGAGGGCGGCGAAGGGCTGTTAGGATACTTCAGTCTTCAGCCTTCAGTCTAAATCCCTGATTGCTGAAAGCTTATACTATGCGGATTGTGCGATTCGTCTCCGGTAAGCAACCACGGTACGGTATCGTCGAGGACACTGTCGTCCGGGAGATCGAAGGCGACATCTTCGGCAAGTTTACCGTGACGGACCGGACGCATTCGCTGAAGCGGATCAGGTTCCTTGCGCCAACCGAACCCTCCAAGATCGTAGGGGTAGGTCTGAACTATCGTGATCATGCCGAGGAGATGAACCTTCAAACCCCAGACGAGCCGATTATCTTCTTAAAGCCGCCGAGCGCGACGCTTCCCCATCGTGGCCGGATTACCTATCCGAAATTGTGCGGTCGGCTGGATTATGAGGCGGAGCTGGGGATCGTCATCAAACGGACCGCGAGGGCCGTACCGGTCGAGAAAGCACATCGCTACATCTTAGGGTATGTCTGCTTTAACGATGTAACAGCCAGAGATCTACAGCGCAAGGACGGACAATGGACCCGGTCAAAATCGTTCGATACCTTTGCCCCGTTCGGTCCCTGGGTCGAGACGGATCTGGACCTCTCTGATGCCCCAATCCGGGCGCTCCTGAACGGTGTGATCCGACAGGAGTCGAACATCAATAACCTGATCTTTGAGGTACCATACCTGATTCATTTTGTTTCCACGGTCATGACCCTCTATCCGGGCGATGTCATTACCACCGGCACCCCTTCGGGGGTCAGTCCGATGCGGCCCGGCGATACGATCGAGATCGAGGTGGAAGGGATCGGCCGACTGAGCAACTCGGTTGTTGCTGAAAGCTGACGGCTGCTAGTGTAGTGTTACAGTAACGGCTTTGCAGTTCCGTTCACCCTGAGCTTGTCGAAGGGTGCATAAACTAGGCCCTTCGGCTTAGCTCAGGACAGGCTTCGACAGGCTCAGCCCGAACGGGTTCATTGTTAACCTATCCCTGACACACTACACTAGCTGATAGCTAATCCAAGAGGAGGAGAGAGAGGCATGGGAGATCCTTTTAGCGTGGCTCAGCGGCTATCAAAGCTGCCTCCCTATCTGTTCGCTGAGATCGATCGTATGAAGCAAGAAGCGATCCGTCGCGGCATGGATATCATTAACCTGGGGATCGGCGACCCTGACCTGCCAACGCCGCCGCACATCATCAGGAGGATGCAGGAGGCGTCAGCCGACCCACGGCACCATCAGTACCCTTCATACGAAGGGATGTTGAGCTTCCGGCAGGCGGTGGCCGACTGGTACAGCAAACGGTTCGGTGTGGCGCTTGATCCGGAGACGGAGGTCCTGAGCCTCATCGGCTCGAAAGAGGGGATCGGCCACATCCCTCTGGCGTTTGTCGATCCGGGTGGCATCGTCCTGATTCCCGATCCCGGCTATCCGGTCTATCAGGCAGGAACCGTCTTCGCGGAAGGAGTTCCTTACTTCATGCCGCTCACGCGGGAACGATCGTTCCTTCCGGACCTTGACGCGATTCCATCGGAGGTTCTGAAGAAGGCTCGGATCCTGTTCCTGAACTACCCCAATAACCCGACGGCCGCTGTGGCGCCCAGGGCCTTTTTTGTTGAGGCGGTCGCCTTTGCGCGCAAGCATCGGCTGATTCTTTGCCACGACGCGGCCTATTCCGAGATGGCGTACGACGGGTATCTCCCGGAGAGTATCTTAGCGGTGGAGGGGGCGAAGGATGTTGCCATTGAGTATCACTCCCTTTCCAAGACGTACAATATGACCGGGTGGCGGGTCGGATTTGCGGTCGGGTGCCGTGAGGTGCTGTCCGGCCTTGGCCGAATCAAGACGAACCTTGACTCCGGGGTCTTTCAAGCGGTGCAGGAGGCTGCTATCGTGGCGCTCAGTGGCCCACAGGAGTGCGTTGAGGCGATGAGGGCCATCTACAGAGAGCGGCGCGATGCGCTCGTGGACGGTCTGTCGGCGATCGGGTTCGCGGTGGAGAAACCCAAAGCGACCTTCTACGTCTGGATTGGTGTTCCGAAAGGGCACACCTCCGCCTCCTTCGCCTCTGCGCTACTTTCCGAGACCGGCATTGTCATGACCCCAGGGACAGGGTTCGGCCGGAGCGGTGAAGGGTACATTCGAGCGGCTCTGACGGTGAATGTCTCCCGGATTAAGGAGGCGGTCGAGCGGATTGCCGCCTTGAATCTCAAGCCTCAGTAGGAGGTCTTACGGCCGTGATGGGCGAGCGCGCGTATATCGGGATCGGATCCAATCTGGGCGACCGGATTAAACGCTGTCAGGAGACTATTGGGGCCATCTCGGACATTGCAGGGGTTACAGCGATACGTACCTCGTCACTCTATGAGACCGCGCCGGTCCCTCCCGCTTCTGGTGGCTGGTTTGTCAACGGAGTGGTCTCTGTGCAGACGCAGATCAAACCGGGAGCGTTGCTGCTCGAGCTGCTACGGATCGAACGGAGTATGGGCCGCGCGGCGGAGCGAGCGCGAGGTGAAGATCGGAGCATCGACCTCGACCTGTTGTTTGTGGGTTCACAGATCGTGGAACAGCCGGACTTTGTCCTCCCCCACCCGCGACTGCACCAGCGACGTTTCGTCCTGGTTCCGCTCTGCGAACTTGATCCGGATTTTCGCCACCCGGTCTTTGGCGTCACGATGCGGCAGTTACTCGATCGTCTCGACGACCCGTCGCTCGTCAGGCTGGTGGTACCGGCGGTAGGATCTGTAGGGTCGGAGGAGGATAGCTAGGTGACAGATCGCGCGTCCAAGCCTCGTTACATCGTGGTCGAAGGCCCTATCGGCGTCGGTAAGACGAGCCTGGCCGAATTGCTGGCGGAGCGGCTGCAGGCCAGAAAGTCGTTGGAAGGTCCTGATGAGAACCCATTTATCGCTCAATTCTACGCCGACATGCGTCGTTACGCCTTTCAGGCCCAACTCTATTTCCTGTTGAACAGGTTCCGCCAACAACAGGAACTTGCCCAGTTCGACCTCTTTAAGCAGTCCCTGGTGAGCGACTACCTATTCGCCAAGGATAAGATCTTCGCGTATCTGACGCTTGACGACAACGAGTTGGCCCTCTACGAGCGGTTGCAGCCGCTTCTGGAGATGCGCGTCGTCAAGCCCGACCTTGTCCTGTATCTGCAGGCCAGCACAGATGTCCTGGTCCAGAGAATTCAGTCGCGGGCGAGGGTTTCTGAGCGGGAACTGGGACAGGCCTACCTGGAGGACGTGAACGCAGCCTACAATCATTTTTTCTTCCACTACTCGGCGACGCCGCTGCTGGTCGTCAATACCAACGAGATTGACTTCGTCAAACATAAGGAAGATTTTGAAGACTTGGTCAAGCAGGTCGAGACGGTGCGGGCGGGCACCCAATATTATGTATCGCTTGGATCCCGCAAGTAGGGACCGATCGTAACTACTCAGATGTTTAGACTGAAGACTGAAGGTTCTAAATTATCTCACAAGGCACGAATCGAGCCGTTCAAGACCTTTTCGGAGTTTTGTATGATCACGCATGACTTACCCCTAAAAGCCTTCAGCCTCCAGCCTATCTACCTGAGTAGTTACGATCGATCATGACTAGTCAGACGGTCAGGACGGTCACCCTGCAGGAGATGAAGCGCGAAGGGCGGAAGATTACTATGCTGACGGCGTATGACTACCCGATGGCCCTGCTTGTGGATCGCGCCGGGATCGATCTGATCCTGGTGGGTGATTCCGGGGGGATGACCGTCCTGGGGTACGAGACCACAATCCCGGTTACTATGGACGAGATGCTCATGATGACCAAGGCGGTCACCCGCGCTGTCAAGCGGTCCATGGTGGTCGCTGACATGCCGTTCATGTCGTATGAGGCTGAACCGGCCGAGGCGGTCAGAAACGCCGGGCGGTTCGTGAAAGAGGGTCTGGCTCACGCCGTCAAGGTCGAGCGCGGTTGGCCCTCGCTTCCATGTGTGAGGGCGATCGTGGATGCGGGGATTCCGGTCATGGGTCACGTCGGACTTACCCCACAAACGGCTGTATTGCAGGAGGGGTTGAAGGTTCAAGGGAGAGGGCTCGACGATGCCCGCCGCATCCTTGAGGATGCGCTGGCGCTTGAAAAGGCTGGAGTCTTCGCGGTCGTGCTTGAGGCGATTCCCAGTGTACTCGCCCGGGTGATCACCAGACGGTTAACGGTCCCCACCATCGGGATCGGTGCCGGGCCAGATTGCGATGGCCAGGTTCTGGTCATACATGATCTACTCGGGCTCTTCGATCGTTTCGTTCCGAGGTTCACGAAGCAGTACGCTGATCTCGCCAAGGTGATCAGCGACGCGGTGAGCCGCTTCCGGGATGAGGTGATCGAATGCCGATTTCCTGATGCCGCACACGCATTCTCGACCGACCAGGAGACCGAGAGAGCGCTGCTGGAGCTGTGAACCCCCCCCTGTGCCCCCCTTTATAAAGTGGGGGGTGGGAGGGGATTTGAGGTTCGGGGATACAAGGGGGCGCAGTGCAGACTATTCATGAGCCGTCCGCGATCGGCCGCCGCTGTGAGTCGCTTCGACGCGAAGGGAAGACCATTGGGCTTGTACCCACGATGGGCGCCTTTCACGAGGGACACCTGTCGCTCATGCGGAGAGCGCGCGCAGAAAACGATGTCGTCATCGTGAGCATCTTCGTCAATCCGATCCAGTTCGCGCGGGGCGAGGATTTCGAGAGCTATCCGCGGGACCTGCAGGGCGATCTGGCCCAGGCGGAGAGGGCAGAGGTTGATCTGGTGTTCACGCCATCCGCAGAGGAGATCTACCCGGATGGCTTCCAGACGTACGTCGACGTGACCGAGATCACCAAGGGGTTGTGCGGCGCCTCCCGTCCTGAGCACTTTCGTGGCGTGACTACGATCGTCACGAAGCTGTTCAATCTGATCAGAGCGCACCGGGCCTATTTCGGGCAGAAGGACTACCAGCAATCGGCGGCGGTTCGGCGCCTGGTGGCCGACCTCAATTTGGACCTCGAGATCGTCCTCTTGCCGACGGTCCGGGAGGCCGACGGCCTCGCGATGAGTTCCCGAAACGTTCGGTTGGCTCCTGAGGAGCGACAGGCGGCATGTGTCCTCTATACATCCCTCAGACTTGCGGAAGAGCGGGTCGGGTCGGGGGAGCGGGATGCCAAGGCTATACTCGATGAGATGCGAGCCGTGATCGAGGCTGAACCGCTGGCGCATCTCGATTATGTGGCCCTCTGTGATCCTGAGACGCTGAAGCCGCTCGATCGAATCGAAGACCCCATGCTGGCCGTTCTCGCCGTGCGATTCGGTGCGACGCGCCTCATCGACAATCTCCTGCTGACGCTTTCCTGACGGTTGTCCTGCCAGCAAGCCAGTCTTTAGCTATCAGCCGTCGGCTTTCGGCAACACACCCAAAGGATACCGTATCACAACTACCCGCCTTCTGGTGATCTCTAGGTCCAGAACCTGCTCTTCCGCACTTGTCTAGCCAACGGCTGAAAGCTGACCGCTGATAGCTGCATCTTGCCTGTATATTTCTCTTGACAGGGCCAACGTGATTCACTATTGTTGCGACACAGTGGGATGGAATGGGATGTAGTGGTATAAAGTACCATCAAAAAGCGGTGCGAGCCCATGTTTCGCGGAAGTTTCGAGCACGCGATTGATGACAAGGGGCGGCTCAGTATCCCGGCCCGATATCGCGAGATCCTCAAACGGCGCCGAGAGCGTGAGCTCGTTCTGGTCGACCTCCTCTTTGACGCCTGCATCGCAGCCTACCCGATCAAAACCTGGCAGCAGATCGAACAGAACCTCCTGAGTAAGGGAAACTCGGATAAAAAGTTCCGGGAGTACGCTCGCCTCATTTCGGCCCGTGCGGTCGAGTCGACCGTTGACAGTCAGGGGCGAATTCTGATTCCTCCGCAACTCAGGGAAAAGGCGGATCTACGCCGGGATGTCGTGATTGTTGGGGTATTGGACAAGATCGAAATCTGGAATAGAGATCGCTGGGCGTCCTTTTGCGCGCAGGAGCGGGACCCTGAGGATTACGCCGGCAAGCTGGCGGAACTTGGGATCCGGGTATAGGTGCAAAGGTCTGCCCCTGCGAAAGCTGGGGTGCGGGGTACAGAGTGCAGCATGTGGGGGCGGCTGGCGTGACCATCGGGGAACTGCACGTCCCGGTCTTACTTACTGAGACGTTGGATGCCCTGCGGCCGCATGCTGGTGGTCGCTACCTGGATGCGACCGTGGGATTGGGAGGACACGCGGAAGCCCTCCTGATCGAGAGCGCGCCGGCGGGCCATCTGTACGGGATTGATCGCGATGCCGAGACCTTGGTCTTGGCTAAGGACCGCCTCAGGCAGTTCGGAGATCGAGTCGAGTTATTCCAGGGTGACTTCGCCATGCTGGGTGCCATCGCCACCGAGAATGGTTGGGGCTCTTTCGATGGCATCCTGTTTGATCTGGGCTTCTCATCTTTTCAACTTGACGATGCTTCCAGAGGATTCAGCTTCATGAGGGACGGGCCGCTGGATATGCGGATGGATCGTCAGGGGAGTGGGATGTCGGCGGCAGATCTACTAGCCAGGCTCTCGGAGCGCGAACTCACGAGAATCCTGCAGGACTACAGTGAGGAGCGTTGGGCGAGGCGGATAGCGGCGCGGATCGTGCAAGACCGGCAGACGCAGCCACTGAACTCTACCGCTCAGCTCGCGCGTCTGGTGGCTGCGGCGGTACCAAGGCGTGCCTGGCCACGCCGGATCCATGTCGCAACACGAACCTTCCAAGCGTTACGTATTGCCGTAAATGATGAGTTGGCCAGGCTTATACGTGGCCTGCAGGATGCTATCGAGCTGCTTGCTACTGGAGGAAGGATCTGTATCATCAGTTTTCATTCCCTCGAGGATCGGATTGTGAAGGAAACGCTTCGAGGGTGGGCCCGTTCGGATCCGCCGCGTGTCCATCTTCTAACCAAACGGCCGGTTGTCCCAACGGAGCGGGAGATTGAGGTTAATTTTCGTGCCCGCAGCGCAAAGCTTCGGGCTGCGGAACGGTGCTAGAGGAGGGGATGAAGTGAGAGAACAAAGTATCGCCGCGTTGACGTCGGTTGGGCGAGATCGGGTAGGAAGTTTACTGAAACCGCGAGTTGATCAGATCCGAAGGCTCGACCTGCTCCCGTCGCTGCTGCTGGGAAGCGTCGTCCTATTCGGAGTCCTGTGTTACGTGTGGCAGCCCATTCAGGTGGTTCGACTCGGGTACCAGGTAGAAGGTCTCGCGGGGGAGCGTGCCGACCTCATTCGACAACAGAAAGAGCTGCGTCTTGAGGTCGCCAGGCTCAAGTCGCTTCGCCGCGTGGAGGAGATTGCCCGCCAGCAGCTTGGACTCACCAGTCCTAAGCCGGGTCAAGTGGTCGCGGTCGAATCAGTGCCGTCCAAAATAACCGACAACGAACTGAAAGGGCATTGACATTCCTTTTATTTTGGAAGGGGTTGCAAATACGCACTAGCGTAAAAGGCTTCATCGTTTCCAGAATTACGCCACGATGTATGGCATGGTACTTGCCACTTCTCTGCGCAAAGAAAGGAGGGAGGAATAGTGAGTGCACAACGGTTACAGGCTGCACGACAGAAGGTCCTGGTCGTGGATGACGATCATGCCTTGCGGGAGCTGTTAGCGGTCCATCTTGAGCGGGTGGGCTTCGAGGTGTGCACCGCGCCGGACGGGCGCGCCGGACTGCACGCCTTAAGTGAGTCCCACTTCGATCTCATCCTGACGGACTATCGCATGCCGGCCATGACCGGCCTCGAGATGGCAGCCTGCATCCGGAGGTCCGATACGACCACCCCGATCATCCTCATTACCGGCGACTCTTACACGCTTGATCCCGAGGTCATCGCACGGGCCGGGATTACCCGGGTCCTGCCAAAGCCACTGAAGATCAACAACCTCTTGAATATGTATTCGCTCAATGCTGTCCACGATAACCGGCAATGACCTTAAGCGGCATTGAAATGTCTCGCGTTATGGGCTCGCTTGCGATCGAGTAGTTTTTGGAAGATGTGGTATGCCGATACAGCGTCGTACTCGAGAGAGATCATCCAGGAAAGGAGAGACCGCGGCCGCGCCAGCGAAGCATAGCCGGTTACGGCGTCGCGTGATCGTGCTGTTCTGTTCGCTTGCTGCAGCCCTCACGGTCATTTCCGGCCGACTCTTTTCTCTCCAGGTGTATCAATACGCAGACTTGGTTGAGGCTGCCAAGCGGCAGTCCTCGGACCGGGTTTCATCGGTCTCCCGGCGCGGAACGATTTACGATCGCAATGGTCGGGATCTGGCCATTAGCCTGGGGACTTCCTCAATCGCCGCTCGGCCGTCCCAAATAGTGGACCCGAAGCGTGCTGCCGCAGCCCTGTCTGCCGCGCTCAGCCTGCCTGCCGAGAAGATTCTTGAGCGACTCCAAACGAAGAAGGCGTTTGTCTGGATCAAGCGATCAGTCTCCACGGAGGAGGCGCAGGCTGTCACGCGCCTCATGCTGAAGGGGATCGAATCTGACGCGGAGAGTAAGCGATTTTATCCAAAGCAGCAACAGGCGGCCCACCTGTTGGGATTTGTCGGGACAGACGATCGCGGGCTGGAAGGACTTGAGCTGCAGTACGATGCCTACCTGGCCGGCAAGCGTAAGTGGATTGTACAACAACAGGATGCCAAGCGTCGACCGATCTTCAGAGAGGAAGCAGGTGGGGCGCAGGGTTCAGATCTGCACCTGACGATTGATGAGGTGATCCAATATATCGCTGAGCGGGAGCTGGAAGCTGCGGTGACCCAATCCGGCGCCCTCAGTGGCAGTGCCATTGTGATGAATCCTTTCAGCGGCGAGATTCTGGCGCTTGCCAACTACCCCACGTTTGACCCCAATGCGTATGCTGAGGCGTCGGCTTTCGCTCGCCGGAATCGGGCGGTGGCTGATTACTACGAGCCGGGGTCGGCTTTTAAGGCCATCGTGGGCGCCGGCGCCCTGGAGGAGAAGCTCGTACGGCCCGAAGATCGGTTCGACGGCGAGGGGGGCGCCATCCAGGTGGGCGGGGTCACCATTCGGGATCATGAACGGTTTGGGGTTATCACGTTCGCCGAGATACTGGCTCACTCCAGCAATGTGGGGGCTATCAAGGTCGGCATGCGGCTGGGTAAGAGCCTCTACTACAATTACATCAGCGGGTTCGGGTTTGGAAATCTTACCAAGATCGATCTGCCAGGGGAAACGCCAGGCATGATCCGGCGTCCGAAGGAGTGGTCGGCCCTCTCGCTCGCTTCGCTCTCCATTGGACAGGAGATCTCCGTGAGCCCGCTGCAGATGCTGGTAGCGATGAGTGCGATTGCGAACGGTGGCAACCTGGTTCGTCCATACGTCGTACAGTCAATCGTTGCGGCGGATGGCAAAGTTATCCACGAGAACACGCCGATGCAGGTCAGACGAGTGATCTCGGAAGCCACATCGAGAACCCTTGCGACTGTCCTCAAAGGGGTGGTGACGGAAGGGACGGGGAAGGCTGCGGCCGTAGAGGGATTCGATGTAGCAGGGAAGACCGGGACCTCTCAGAAACTGGAGCCAGCCACCGGCCGTTACTCTCGGCAGAAGGTGGTGGCGTCATTTGTCGGGTTTGTCCCGGTCGAGCAACCTCGACTGGCCATCATCGTGATCATCGACGAACCGAGCACGCTTCGTTGGGGCGGATCGATTGCGGCGCCGACGTTCCGGGAGATCGCTCGAGAGTCCCTGAAGCATCTCAGGATGACCCCTGACATCCAAGAGCGGCTCCGGGTGGCAGAAGGGATTCGCAGTGCGGCTTTTCGCCTTAATTGAGGGGATCGAGTACCAGGTCCTTCACGGGTCTGTCGATGTAGAGGTCCATGAGATCCGATATGATTCCAGACTGGTGAGGCCCGGGGATCTGTTTGTAAGCATCAGCGGATTCAGGCGTGATGGCCACGATTTCCTCCGGGCCGCCTGGGTAGCGGGTGCCGTTGCAGCCATGGTGGAGCGAAGCGACCTGCCGGAGGGTGCGCTGCGTGGTGGGACGGTGGTAAAGGTGGCCAATGCCCGGCAGAGCCTTGCCATGGTTGCGTGTCGAGCCTATGGTCATCCCTCGCGCAAGCTTGCCATGGTGGGGGTGACGGGGACTAACGGCAAGACGACCACCACCTACCTGATCGAGTCGATACTGCGACGTGCAGGACATCAGGTCGGACTGATCGGTACTATCGGGTATCGCTGCAACGGGGTAGAGATGGAGGCGACGCGGACGACACCGGAGTCATGCGATCTGCAAGTGCTCCTCGAACGGATGGCGCATCTGGGCACTGACAGCGTCGTCATGGAGGTCTCGTCCCACGCCCTGGCCCTGCATCGCGTTGATGGCTGTGAGTTTGACGTCGCCGTGTTCACGAATCTGACACAGGACCACCTGGACTTTCATGGCACCATGGAGGCGTACCGGAGCGCAAAGCTCTCTCTGTTTGAGGGGCTAGGTGTCGGGTCAACGAAAGCGACGGAGAAGGCGGCGGTCATCAATCTGGATGATCCGGCTGCTGACCTCTTTCTCGGGGCGACGCGGGTGAGACGCTACACCTACAGCGTGCA
>JANGEZ010000282.1:0-4513 GCA_031838355.1 Candidatus Methylomirabilis sp. bin48
ACTGATCTTTTCAAGGACGGCCTCGACAAGTGTTTCGGTTTCCGGCCTCGGGATCAGGACGTCGTGGCCCACCGTAAGGGGAAGGGACCAGAACTCTTTCACTCCGAGGATATAGGCAATTGGCTCTCTGGCCTCGCGGCGGGATACCATCGATTCAAGAAGGTAAGATCTATCCGAGGGAATCGATTGCTCCGGGTCCAGGATAAACTGCCACCGCGGGATTCCTGACGCGGCCTCCATAAGGCACGCCGCGTCGAGCAGCGCGTTCTCTACGCCGCTATCTACCAGCCGCTCCACGACACGACGATAGGTGAAGACGTGCGGGGTGGGCTGCTTTCGCACCTCGGACCTCGCGCTTCGCACTTCTTCTGCAAGCGTGTACGCCATCCTCACACCAAGGCCTTCAATCGCTCGGCTTGATCGTTGGTCACGAGTGTGTCAACCAGCTCCTCCAGCTCCCCCTCCAGGATCCGCGGGAGGCTGTGGAGCGTGAGTCCAATTCGGTGGTCAGTGACCCGACCCTGCGGGAAATTGTAGGTGCGTATCCGTTCACTCCGGTCCCCCGTCCCCACCTGCAGACGGCGCGTTTGCGAAATCTCTGCCGCCTGCTCCGCCGTGGCTGCATCAAGCAGGCGAGCTCGCAGCACCTTCATCGCCTTGGCCCGGTTCTTGTGTTGCGACTTCTCATCCTGGCAGGTGACCACCATCCCGGTCGGCAGGTGGGTGATCCGCACGGCCGAATCGGTGGTGTTTACGGACTGCCCTCCTGGACCTGTTGACCGAAAGACATCGATCCGGAGATCCTTGGGATCGATCTGGACCTCCACATCTTCCGCCTCAGCGAGGACTGCTACCGTCACCGTAGAGGTATGAATCCGCCCGCTCGATTCCGTGACCGGTACCCGCTGCACCCGATGGACGCCGCTCTCGAATTTGAGACGGCTGTACGCCCCGCGCCCCTCAACGCCGAGAATCGCTTCCTTCACTCCACCGACACCGGTCTGGCTCGCCGACAGGACCTCCACCCGCCAGCCATGCAGTTCGGCGTACCGGGTGTACATCCTGACCAGCTCCGCAGCGAATAGTGCGGCCTCTCCGCCGCCAGCCCCTGCTCGCACTTCCAAAATGATGCTCTTCTCGTCGGCCGGATCTCGCGGAAGCAACAGAAGCTTCAACTCCTCTTCAAGCTTCTCCATCTTGATGGCTAACTCCTCCAGCTCCGCTTCCGCTAGCTCGCGTACGTCGTCCTCGACCCCATCATGCAACAGCGTCTTCGTCTCTTCCTGGCTCCGCAGAAGCTTACGATGCCGCTGGAACGCATCTACCACCGGCTCCAGTTCCGCATGCGCCTTGGCCAGCCGTTGGAAACGGGGCCGATCGCTAATGACAGCCGGATCACTCATCTGCAGCCCGATCTCAGAAGATCGCTGTTCGATGGTCTTCAGGCGTTCAAGCAACTGCAGCATCGACGTCACTCCACACACACGGCGGCCCCCTGTTAGGAGGCCACTTCTCCAGGCGCTGCGGCGAGGGGTTCAGCCAGGACAGTCTCTGGGACAGATATGTCCGCCTTCGGCTTCTTCTGGTACTTCCGCCGGAACCGATCGACTCGCCCTTCGGTGTCGATCAGCTTCTGACGCCCGGTAAAGAGCGGGTGGCACTTGGAGCAGATCTCTACCCGGAGAGCGAGTACGGTGGACCGGGTGTGGATCACCTCGCCGCACGCGCACGTGATCGTAGTCAGTTGATAATCAGGGTGAATGCTTGCCTTCATGATTGTCCCTCCCGAGATATTCCGGATTTTTCAGTTACTTAGCCGCGGCTGATTATACCCCCAAGACTGGGGCCTCTCAACAAAAAATGTAACTACTCAGGTGTTTAGGCTGTAGGCTGAAGGCTGTTAGTCATTGCGCATGGACCGAATCAAGGCGTCCAGAACCTTTTCGGTCTCCATTATTGTCGCGTCGCATTCGGCAAACGTCTGGCTCATCTGTGCGCGTTCCTACAGTCTAAAAGCCTACAGTCTATCTACCTTGTAGTTACCAAAAAATACAGCCCGTCGGAGGACGGGCTGTTGGGTCGCATCGATTCCGGGAAAATCACCTACGAATTCATTGCTCTCAGGAAATCCTCGTTCGATTTGGCTTGCCTCAACTTCGCAAGAAGGAGTTCCATCGCCTCCACCACGCCCATAGTCTGGAGGACCTTGCGAAGAATCCACATCCGGTTAAGCTCCTCCTGGGTGAGTAGGAGTTCCTCCTTCCGTGTGCCTGACCTGAAGATATCGATGGCAGGAAAGACCCGCTTATCCACCAACCTTCGATCCAGGACAAGCTCGCAGTTGCCGGTCCCTTTGAACTCCTCGAAGATGACGTCGTCCATCCGGCTACCGGTGTCGATAAGGGCTGTGGCTATGATCGTCAGGCTGCCGCCCTCCTCGATATTCCGCGCCGCCCCGAAGAACCGTTTAGGACGCTGCAACGCGTTGCTGTCAACGCCGCCGGAGAGGACCTTGCCGCTCGGCGGGACAATGGTGTTATAGGCCCTTCCCAGTCGGGTGATAGAATCCAGCAAGATCACCACGTCTCGCTTGTGTTCCACCAATCGCTTGGCCTTCTCGATCACCATCTCGGCCACCTGAACGTGACGCGTGGGCGGTTCGTCGAAGGTGGAACTCACCACCTCAGCCTTGACGGAGCGCTGGAAGTCCGTTACCTCCTCCGGCCGTTCGTCGATCAGGAGAACGATCAGGACCACCTCAGGGTGATTCTTGGTGATGCTGTTGGCGATCTTTTGCAGAAGAATGGTCTTGCCCGTCCTCGGCGGGGCGACGATCAGCCCACGCTGCCCCTTGCCGATCGGCGTAAGGAGATCCATCACCCGCATGTTCATCTCGTCTTGCGTGGTCTCCAGTCGGATCCGTTGATTCGGGAAGAGGGGAGTCAGGTTATCGAAGAGGATCTTGTCCTTAACCAGCTCCGGGTTTTCGAAGTTCACCGCCTCGACCTTGAGAAGGGCGAAGTAACGCTCCCCTTCCTTGGGGGGTCTCACCTGTCCCGAGACGGTGTCGCCAGTCCTCAGGTCAAAGCGCCGAATCTGCGACGGCGATACGTAAATGTCATCCGGCCCCGGCAGGTAGTTGTAGTCCGGTGCCCGAAGGAAGCCAAACCCATCCGGCAGAACCTCGAGTACGCCCTCCGCGAAGATCAGCCCGCTCTTCTCGGTTTGTGCCTCAAGGATCTTAAAGATGAGCTCTTGCTTGCGGAGGCCGCTGGCGCCCACCACGTTCAGGATCCTGGCAATGCCGCTCAGCTCAGAGATGGTCTTCTCTTTCAACTCTACGATGTTCATCGAACCACCCCTGGGAAGCGCCGCAACGCTCTCCTTCACTTCTGACATACTGGACCGTCTGGTCGATTCAGGCGCTGATAAGGCCATCTACGCGAACTCCTCTTCCTCAAGTAAGACTGTTAACGATGAATCTACTTCGCGATCTCAATCAAATACCAGCCTCTCCGTGTGACCGATTTGCAGTATGATACGCGTGAAGTAACTACTCAGGTAGATAGGCTGAAGGCTGAAGGCTTTTAGGGGTAAGCCGCGTGATCATACAAAACTCCGAAAAGATCTTGAATGGCTCGAATCATGCCTTGCGAGATAATTCAGAACCTTCAGCCTTCAGTCTAAACACCTGAGTAGTTACCGCGCGAATAGTAGAAACCGGTCACCAGGAATAAGGCCCCTGCCGGATGCGTGGGAAACAGCGGTCTGAATCGGAAAGTGAGATGAGTTTGATCTCAGGCAGCGTCGGTCTCCCTCAACCTCAATTATGCGCAGTTCAGGGCCGACCGACAAACGACACTCTGAAGAAGTCATACCCTCAGCGAGACTGTCAATCTAAACCTAGTGGAGCCCATGCGCTTTGTCAAGCCTTTTTTCGAAGCCTCTCAGTAGCAGATCCGACTCGGCATGGATTGTGCCGTGCCTGACGCGACAACGCTCATCGCGGGCTGTCGAAGCCACAGGTAAGCGCCTACGACGAAGCCTTGGCGCGCAACTGTTCCCACACCGCCTTCACCTGGCGCTCCGTCTCTTCAAGCGGTCCTTCATTCTCGATAATATAGTGGGCGTGGCGACGCTTCTCTTCCTGCAGCATCTGCGATCCGATGCGCAGCATCGCTTCATCTCGGCTGAGACCCCTGGCCCCTACCAGACGGTCGAGCCGGACAGCTTCACTCGCCTCAACGAGGATCACCGCATCAAAGCGAGCGTGCCACCCGCTCTCAATTAACAGCGCGGCATCGAGAAGACACGCGGACGCCCCGGAGGCCCCAGCCTGCCGGATACGCCGTTCACACTCCTCGATGATGGCCGGGTGAAGGATCGCCTCCAATCGCCTGCGGGCCTCTGGATCGGCAAACACAATGGCACCCAGCCTCCGGCGGTCAATTCGACCATCCGCTCCGACTACCTCGCGACCGAACGCCGAGGCGACCGCCTCGAAGAGGGGCTG
>JANGEZ010000283.1:0-1754 GCA_031838355.1 Candidatus Methylomirabilis sp. bin48
GCCATCGCTCCTGACCACCCGGTGGCATGGGATCAGAAGCGGGATCGGGTTCTTGGCCAAGGCTGTCCCGACCGCACGGGCTGCCCGCTCCGCGCCAATTTCCTTCGCGACCCATTGGTATGAGCGTACCTGACCGGTGGGGATTGTCCGGATCTTTCGCAAGACCCTCTGCTGGAAAGGTGTGAGGCAGGACAGGTTGATTCGACCAGAGAAACGCCGCCGCCCTGTCAGATGATCCAGTACCTGTTTGGCCATGTCTCCAGGTAGGCGGGGATCCCATATCGGTCGAATGCCGAATAGCCTCTCGCATACCCGCTCAAAGCCACGCCCATCCGACCCGAGGGCAACACAGCAAACAGCCTTGCCACGATAGGCCACATAAAGCCGTTCAAGCGGCGTTGAAACCGATGCGTACCGAAGAGGAGGCGACATACGTTTACAACGCAAGGTACCGCTGTAGCTTTTCAACAAAGGGGGCACTCAACCGCGCCAGATCCACCTGCCTGAAGAGCAGGGGTAAGCTTTCAGGGGACAGCCTGACCCACCCGTCCACCGTACTATCCAGGTTGGCCCTCAGTTGTAATTGGCTCGCACAGATCCAGAGCTGACCGTGTTCGGCAAAACGGATCTCTGCCCCTTCATGCTCGGCCGCCATCACGATCGCCTCCCGGAGCGCGTCGCGAGAAATAGATTGCAGGTCAATCTCCCCAAGATCGACCGCGGCATGGACCTCCGTCGATCGCCCATTGCCGGAAGCCTTGGTAGACTGGGCATGAGGTAAATCGGGGTGGTCATTCCAAAGCGGACAGACGTTCTTGTAGGCGCACCAATGGCAAAGATTGGTTTTGATCGGCTTGAACTCGGTATCGGCCTCAATCCGGTCGATGAGGGCGATCGTCGAACTTTTCAGGCTCTCGAGCGCTGTCGGTGTTCGCCTTGAACGGCGCTCCCTTCCAAAAGCCAGGTAGTGCCAGACCAGCTCGATCTCTTTGGCGTCAGGCCACATCCCTTCTATCGCGAGCTGATAGAGGGCTAGCTGCCGATCAACGTCGATTTTTTCCTGGTTCGGCAGACGACCGGACGTCTTGTAGTCATGGATCTCGTAGCATCCTGACCCGATCCTCACCAGACGGTCAATGTATCCTTGAATGTTGTAGCAGCTATTGGGGTCAAGCGAGGTGGCCACCTGATATTCCAATCCCAATACCTGTCCGTGGTTGAACGGCTTATGAGCCTGATAGTAGTTACCCAGACAACGCTCGCCAAACTGCTTATAATAGTCGACCGAATAGTCCTGTTTGACGATCTTCACCTGGTCGTGCCAGTGCTGCCCCCACTGCCCGTGATAGTCGTTCAGCAGATCAGCCAGGCTCGGATCTTCACCAGGCTGCAGGTCTCGATAGAGCTTATGCAGCACCTCATGAACCCGTGATCCGAGGAATGCCTCGATCGACTCCTCCTCACGGGGGATCCGATCGAGGTAGCGGAACCTGTACTGAAGGGGGCAGGACTCGTATGTGGAGAGCCGGGATGCTGAGTAGATCTGCTCAGGCATATCCCACAGTGCGAAGGAACTCGGCGAGAGAGTGACACCGGGCATAGGGGTTCCGCGTCCGCTCCTCGCCTATGCTGCTGGAGGTGCGGCCAGCGGCGTAATTATGACCGGGCAGGACCACGGTCTTATCGTCCAGCTTCATCAATCTATTGGTCAGCGAATCGTACATCTGATCGGGGCTGCTACCAGGGAGATCCAC
>JANGEZ010000284.1:0-1947 GCA_031838355.1 Candidatus Methylomirabilis sp. bin48
ACATACCATGATACCGAGGTATCGGAAACTGCTGGTGACCACCGATTTCTCAGCCTTTGGCAATGGTGCCATCCCCCATGCCTATGCTATCCTGGCGGAACGCGGCGGGACCGTCATCCTCTGCCACGTTACTGAGGTGCATGGGCCGCCGAACCCGCTCTACGCCCACTACTCGCCATGGAGCGGACTTTCGGGGCAGGAGCGAGCGGAACTCCGGCAGACACAGCTCAGCTCGCTTGAATCACTTGTGCCTGAGGAGGCCCGCGTAGAGGGGATGGTAGCAACGGAGGTACGGGTGGTAGAGACCCCTTTGCTGGTCCATGAGGCGATCTGCCAGGAGGCCACGGAACTGGAGGTGGACCTCATCGTGATGGCATCCCATGGCCATTCCGGGATGGCTCGCCTGCTCCTGGGCTCAGTGACAGAGCAGGTGTTGCGGTCAGCCGATCGCCCCGTCCTCATTGTCCGCAGCGCGGGGTGACGCCTCTTGCCGACTACTTCCCTCGTCATGGCGCAACCGCCGATCTGGTATTCTGCAAATCGTTCGACTCAATTGCGCTGGTGAAGGTGCAATACCATCGCGTGCGCTACGCTGACATCGCGCTTGCGTCAAGCCTTGGTGGAAATCTATAATGTGCTAGAGATCGAGCCGCTTGGCAAACAGAGGTGGCGAACCGGATTGCCTTTCCGCGGTATCTGGGACAGGAGGGAAGGGATGAAGCGAATGGTGATGGCAGCAGTGGCAGTGATGACGCTGCTCGCAGCGACCCCAGGGTTGACCCTGGCTATTGGCTACGGTAACCCGCAGTTTCTTGTGGATACCAACTGGCTGGCATTGCACATCAATGACCGGGATCTGCGGATCATCGACGTGCGCAACAGCCAAGAGGAGTACGCGGCCGGACACATTCCAGGCGCGATCCACTTTACGGTCAATCAGGCTCGTCTAGCCTTGAAAGAGTCAGGCTTCGCTCTACCTCCCGATTATGAAATCGAGGAGCGCTTGGGGCAGCTTGGTATCACCAAAGAGACGATGGTAGTTGCATACGACGACCAGGGAGGGTTCAACGCGTCACGCCTGTTCTTTACGCTTGAATATGCCGGTCACAAAAAGGTGGCGCTTTTAAATGGAGGCATCACGAAGTGGACAGCCGAAGAGCGAGCCCTCTCGAAAACGCTGCCACAGGTGAGCAAGACGGTCTATCAAGTCCATACTGAGACGCAGCGCGTCGCGCCGGCGGGCTGGATCGTTGCAAACCTGGGAAAGCCGAATCTCGCCCTGGTGGACGCCCGGTCGCCTGCTGAGTTTCGCGGTGAGGATCTGCGAGCTAAGCGGGGAGGCCACATTCCAGGGGCCGTAAACATTGAGTGGACGCAAAACCTGACCGGCGACAAGACATTCAAGCCGGCCGATGAACTCATGGCCCTCTATAGCCAGGCAGGGGTGACGAAGGACAAGACGATCGTGAGCTACTGTCAGACCATGCATCGCGGAGCCGTCACCTACTTCACACTCCGGCTCCTGGGGTATCCGGACGTTCGGGGGTACGATCGTTCCTGGAGTGAGTGGGGTAACGACCTTACGCTGCCGGCGCAGTGGTGAGTGAGTGGCGGAGGTCAAAGACGCTATTGAGCCGATGGCTGGACGCGCGACAGGCCTTCACGGCGATAGGCTGCAACCTTTTGCGGTGGCGTGAGGAGAGACATGGGTGAGTTACGGCGCGATCCGGTGAAAAATCGTTGGGTGATTATCGACCCGGAGCGGCCAGATCGAGAGGCTGCCCTGAAGGTGGAGGCACAGCCGCCTCCACCGCTTTCGGGCCCATGCCCGCTCTGTCCAGGC
Organism: Candidatus Methylomirabilis sp. bin48; assembly: GCA_031838355.1. GTDB lineage: Bacteria > Methylomirabilota > Methylomirabilia > Methylomirabilales > Methylomirabilaceae > Methylomirabilis. The sequence continues at coordinate 1,844 of JANGEZ010000284.1, forward strand.
AATGAGCTGATGACCCCGCCTGAGATTGTAGCGTTTGGCGAGCCCTCGCGTCAGCGGAATCAGCCGGGCTGGTGGGTTCGAGTCACCCCGGACCTGCAGCCTCT
>JANGEZ010000285.1:0-8908 GCA_031838355.1 Candidatus Methylomirabilis sp. bin48
CGGAGGGTGACGGAGGCGGTAACGGCGTCTGGGATGGCTCCTTTTTCACGTCTGCTGTCGCGACCGGAGCCTTGCGAGGAGGCTCTAACGACGCAGAGGGTGGCTGTTCGAGAGTTGCTGTTCTCTCAGATGATGGTGGGACAGAGACTGCAATGGGCTTCTGAGGTCCCTTTTGCTCAAGCAAGCTCACTCTCGCAACAGGCCTCGCCCCTTCGATTATTGGCCTGGCCTTGGACGGCGCCTTTGTCTCGACAAGCTCGGATCGAGCGGGTTTGTCATCTGAGATCTTGGTCGTTGTTGTCGGCACGTCGGCCTTTCCTGCCTTGGGCCGTCGGCTTTCCACGGGCGTGACGTGGACCTCCGGAGCTGAAGGAGCCGTCTCCAGCGGTTTAGGCTTGGGACGGCTTTTCTTCTGAGGCGGTACGGCTGCCAGGAGCAACCTTACGTGGTCCTCATCCACGTTACTGCTGTGGCTCTTGAGTTGCAAGCCCGATTGCTCAAGCCGGTCAATGAGCTCTTTGCTTGACATGCCGAGGACTTTCGCCAGATCGTAAACTCTAATCATTCCCACTCCGCATCACCCCCAGACCTTCCGAGGCTCCGCTCTGCCCCCCAAATCGGCGGCCTGACCATGCGGCCTCTCTCTCGCTTCCATCTCCACCGGTATCTTTTTCAGAACTGACATCACCGCCCCTGCAAAGCACGGATCCGTCACAGCAACGCACACTCGAGGAGCCCCTCCGAGAGCAGCCCCTAGCTCCTCCTTACCCAGGGCCTGCATCCATACGATACCAACCTCTTTGGCCAGGGTCCGCAACTTCGAAACCGAGTTCGCCGACGCATCTGCCGCACTCAGAATCAACTGGGCTGAATGGCGCTTCATGGCTGATTCCACTGCCTCTGCGCCTGAGACGACCTTGCGGGCTCGGCGCGCAAGCCCAAGAAGTGCAGCGACCTTGCGCGAGACACGTTCCCGGATCAACTCCTCAAGATCCTCAACGGTCATCGGTGCGAGCGTCACCTTCAGACAGCGCGCAAACTCATTTCTTTTTACCGCCTGCTCCAGGCATACGTGGAGCGGGCAAACATACACCCCCCGCCCAGATCCCCCGCCCAGATCCACGCCCAGTCTCCCGTCTGGAATAAGATGCACGCGAACGAGATCCCTCTTTTGCCGACTCGTGCGGCAGGCGACACAAGAACGAAAAGGCTGAGAAACCACCTAGCCTGCATCCCTCGAGGCGAGGGCAGTTTTCGCAACCTCGATTAATTTCTGGGCTGTCTTTGGACCAATCCCCTCTACCTGGACCAGGACTTCTTCCGATGCATTAGCCACCTTCTGGTAACTGTCCAGACCAGCCTCGATCAGGCGATCGGCTAACTTTTCCCCTACACCAGGCAAATCCGCTAGCCGCAGGGGAGCAGGAGGAGGACTCTCCGCCACCGACGCTGAGGCCTCGCACTCTGGCGTGATCGGCTTTTCCAACTCTTTCTGAACCTCACCCCGGCCCTTGACGTCCACTTTCCATCCCACGAGCTTCGCCGCCAGACGAGCGTTCTGTCCCCGTTTCCCAATGGCCAGAGAGAGCTGGCCGTCAACGACGAGTACCTTGAGGGTGTGCGTCTCAGGAACAACTTCGACGCTCTCAACCTCGGCCGGGGCAAGCGCACTCCGGACGAAGGAAGCCGGGTCGTCCTTCCAGGCAATTACGTCGATCTTCTCACCCATCAACTCCCTGACGATAGCCTGAACTCGACTGCCACGATATCCAACACAGGCCCCCACCGGATCCACATTGCTGTCTCGTGAGGCTACAGCCACCTTGGCTCGTTCGCCCGCATCGCGGGCCACCGCCTTGATCTCAACGATCCCCTCGTAGATCTCTGGAACCTCAATCTCGAGCAGCTTAGCCAAGAGACCAGGGTGCGTTCGTGAAAGGACAATCTGGGATCCCCTTGGCAATTTCTTTACATCCAGAACATACGCCCGAACTCGATCGCCGGTCCTGTGATCTTCGCGGGGAAGTTGCTCTCTGGGGGGGAGAATCGCCTCAGCCTTCCCGAGATTGACTATGACGTTTCCCTTCACAACTCGCTGCACGACGCCACCCACCATTTCACCCACTCTGGCCTTAAAGGCCTGAAACACACTCTCCCGTTCGGCCTCTCTGACCCGCTGGATGATGACCTGTTTCGCTGTTTGGGCAGCAATCCGTCCGAACTCTTTTGCCTTCATCTCAGATTTGATCTCATCGCCAAGTTGGGCCCCAGGGCTTATCGATTGGGCCTCATCGATGGAGATCTCGACATGGTGATTCAGAACCTCCTCGACAACCTTTCGCACTGCGTACAGCGTAAAGCAACGGGCCCGTTGATTAAACTCCACGCGCAGATCAAGGGCGGATCCAAGGGTCTTGCGGGACGCGGAGAGGATCGCCGCGCTGACAGCCTCGATCAGAACGGCCGAATCTATCTCTTTCTCGCGTCCGACTTGTTCTATAACCTGCAGCAAATCGATGCCCATTGGTCTCACACCACGGTGTAGGGTTTGGGGTATAGGGTTTAGGGAAGAGCTAAAGGCCTTCTTATTTTCTATACCCTGTACCCTGAACCCTATACCCTGCTCTTTACAGGATCGGGTCCAGTCGAGACTTCACAATCAACGCATAAGGGATGAGGGCAATCGTGCCATCCTCCCGTTCCAGCAATACCCGTCCCTCCTCGTAACCCCTAAGGACGCCAAGAAACCGCCGTTGACCGACAACGGCCGATGAGGTGCTTATCCTCGCCCGTTGGCCCACGAAGCGAAGAAAATCCGACTCCAAGTGGAGTGGCCGGTTCAAGCCAGGAGAGGAGACTTCAAGCGTATAGGGATGATCAATAAGATCCTCTATGTCGAGAAGGTCGCTCAGCTCTTCGCTCACTCGCTGGCAATCCCCCAAGACCACCCCACCAAGCTTGTCGAGGTAGAGGCGGAGGACCCATCCGTTTGCTTCCCTCCGGAACTCAACGTCTACTAGCTCCAGCCCCAACTCCGTAAAGAGCGGAATGGCGATCAACTTAACCCGCTCTACGACCTCCCCAGTCATATAACAGCACCCCTTATAAAACAAAGAGCGGGCAGCGATGGCCCACTCTTGACAAGCTAGCACATTTCTCTTGGACTGTACAAGGGAAATCAAGGAGAAGTGGATGAGGGGAGGTCTATTCTCCTTTCGCCTTTTTCAATTCTGCAATCACGCGCTCTCTCAGATGCTGGGGAACCTCGTCATAGTGAGAGAACTCCACGGTATAGTCACCTCGGTCGCCGGTGATGGCCTTGAGCTGTGTGGCATACTCCAACACTTCAGCCATGGGAACCTGGGCCTTGATAGTCTGCCCTTTCCCCTTAACCTCTACGCCCATCACGTGTCCCCGCTTGCTGTTCAGGTCGCCGATCACAGCCCCCATACACTCATCAGGGACCATCACCTCGACCGTCATGATCGGCTCCAGGAGAGTTGGGTGTGCCTGCAGGACGCCCTTTTTGAACGCCAATGAACCAGCGATCCTGAAGGCCATTTCCGAGGAATCAACAGCATGGTACGAGCCATCGTAGAGGGTGACCTTCACATCCACAACAGGATACCCGACCAGGCTCCCTTCCTCCATCGCCTCCATGATCCCTCTCTCCACCGCAGGGATGTACTGCTTGGGGATAGCCCCCCCCACAACGTGGTTCACGAATTCGTACCCCTCGCCTCGAGGGAGCGACTCAAGCCTGATCCAGCAATCACCGTACTGTCCATGGCCCCCGGTCTGTTTCTTATGCTTTCCCTGAACCTCCGTTCGCCCGTGAATTGTCTCCTTGTACGGTACGCGTGGCGTCTTCATCTGGACCTCGAGTCCGAACCTCCGCTTGAGGCGCTCGACCGCCATCTCCAAGTGGGCCTTGCCCATCCCGGCCAGGATGATCTCCTTGGTCTGCGGATCGCGTCGAACCTGAAGGGAGGGGTCCTCTTCCTGAAGTCGATGGAGTCCCAAGCTCATTTTTTCATCATCCCCTCTTGTCTTGGGTGCGATGGCATACTCGATAATGGGGCTTGGGATCCTCACCGGTTCCAGGCGGATTGGACTTCGCTCATCGCAGAGGGTGTCACCTGTACATGTCTCCTTCAGCTTCACCGCAGCCCCCAGATCTCCCGCCCCGATTGCCGGAACCGGAACCTGATGTTTACCCCGGAGCAGCACCACTTGGCCGATCCTTTCCTTACATCCTTTGGTGCTATTGTAGACGCTGGAATCTGAATAGAGCATGCCGGAGTACACCCGGAAAAGGGTCATCTTGCCAGCGTAGGGATCGACAAGTGTCTTACATACCAGAGCAGAGAATGGGGCATCCTCTCGGCTTTCTCGGATAAGCGGCTCCCCGTTCCTCGGATCGATTCCCACGCTGGCTTCACGATCTGTCGGGGATGGAAAGACCTCTGTCAGGAGATCCAGCAAAGGCTGTACGCCGATGTTCTTGAGGGCCGAACCGCAGAGGACCGGAACAAGCTTTCCCCTGATAACCGCTCGCTGTAGCCCGGCCTTCAGCTCATCATACGAAAGCGTCCCTGCTTCCAGATACTTCTCCAACAGCCTATCGTCACTGTCCGCGACCGCCTCCACCAGCGCCGCTTGCAGCTGCTCTGCCTTCGGTCTCAGATCCGGTGAAATCTCCACTTCGGAGAACTTCCCCGTCCTCTCGCCCTGATAGATCAGGGCTTTCATCCGCAGTAGATCGACCACACCCATAAAGGACGCTTGCGTTCCTATTGGGATCTGGATGGGTGTAGCGACCGGGCAGAGATGCTGACGAATGTCTTCCAGAGTTCGAAAAAAGTCGGCCTGTTCCCGATCCATCTTATTGATAACAATCGCTCTCGCAAGGCCTTCTGCTTCAGCGTACACCCATACCTTCTCTGTCTGGACCTTCACGCCGGAGACGCCACTCACCACCACAACCGCGCCGTCAACAACCCTCATGCAGTTTCGGGTATCAGTCAGGAATATGGACGCTCCAGGGGTATCAATCAGGTTAAGCTTGCACCCCTTCCACTCACAGAAGGCAAAGGCTGAGCTGACGCTCATCTTCCGCTTGATCTCGTCCTCGTCGAAGTCGGTGACGGTCGTCCCATCTTCGACCTTCCCGAGTCGAGAAGTGGCACCGGCATCGAAAAGCATCGCCTCAGTCAGTGTCGTCTTACCTGCGCCTCCGTGGGCTACGATCGCGACGTTGCGGATCCTGGCAATCCCTATCCCGCTCATCACCCTTACCCCCATATATCGCGCAGCCACTCAACGGTTCAGAGGTTCTTTTCGGACTACAGCGGCCGTTCAGTTGTAAAGGGGAAGTAACTACTCAGGTGTTTAGGCGAAGGCTGAAGGCTGTTAGTCGTTGCGCACGGACCGAATCAAGGCGCACTTCGTCGGCCAGTTCAAACGCTCTAAGCTTGGTATGGTCTCGCATGGCGCGTTCCTACAGTCTAACAGCCTACAGTCTATCTACCTGAGTAGTTACAAGAGGAAATCATCTCCTCATGAAAGCAACGATGCCCTTCCCGAACGAGTCGGAAAGGGCATCCTGTGCGTAAGTCGCCTCATTATCCTTAAGGACTGACCGCACTTTCGATGGCGGGTGGAGAAGCCGCCCGGGGGTTGGCCTGCCTTGGTTTCGGTACTTTTCCTTTGTCCTCACGCCGACCACGGCGGCTGGCCGCCTTTGCGGCAGGCTCGGCGTCGACGCCGACCCCTGCCAGCTCGATGGCCGCGAGCGGAGCGCCGTCCCCCATTCTATACTCCAGCTTAGTCATCCTCGTGTAGCCCCCGTTTCGGTCCTTATAGCGGCTCCCGATCGAATCAAACAGCTTTTTTAAGACGGTCTCATCCTGCACAACCTCGGCTGCCTGTCTACGCGCATGCAAATCCCCACGCTTGGCTAGCGTGACAATCTTGTCTGCCAGCTTGCGTAGCTCTTTGGCCTTCGCCTCGGTTGTGACGATCTTCTCGTACTGGAAGAGTGACGTTACCAGATTACGGAGGAGCATCTCTCGATGAGCCGTTGTTCGGCCGAGCTTCCTCCCAGCGTTCCTGTGCCGCATAGCAGATACTCCTGCCTGGCCGACTAAAATCCTGCCAAGCTTAGGCCCCCGTTAAGACCTTCGAGGTCTTATCGCCTCGTTTCCCGAAGGATTCGCCAACAGAGAGACCTTCCAGTTTCATTCCTAAGGTCAACCCCATACCGACAAGAATCTCCTTGATCTCATTCAGAGACTTCCGACCGAAATTCTTCGTCTTCAACATCTCGGCCTCACTCTTGACGACCAACTCGTAGATATTTCTAATGTCAGAGTGCTTCAAACAATTAGCCGACCGCACCGAAAGCTCCAACTCGTCGACACTTCGACTCAGGTTGTCCAGTAGCCGTTTCTTTGCCTCGTCGACGACAACCCCCTCCCTCTCCGGCTCTTCCTCAAAGTTGGTAAATATGCTCACATGATCCTTGAGGGTCTTTGCCGCATACGCAATGGCGTCCCGAGGCAGGATGCTGCCGTCAGTCCAGACCTCCAGGGTAAGCTTATCGTAGTCGGTAATCTGGCCGACACGAGTAGCTTCAACGAGGAAAGCGACCTTCCGAATCGGGGAGAACATAGAGTCTACGGCGATAACATCAACAGGTTGTCCCTCTCGCTTATTTCGCTCTGCAGGGACATACCCTCGCCCATGGCACACCTCCAACTCCAGATCGAGGTTGCTATCCAGCGCCAGGGTCGCAATATGCAGATCAGGGTTTAAGATCTCGACATCAGGATCGGGAGTGATATGCGCGGCTCGAACCTCCCCCTCAGAAAACACCTTGAGATGCAGGGTCTTGGGGTGGTCAACGTGCAGCTTGACCCGCAACCCCTTGAGGTTGAGGATGATATCGCTCACATCTTCTTTCACTCCAGGGATGGTAGTGAATTCATGCAGCGCCCCGGTGATTCGAATCGCTGTTACCGCAGCTCCCTCAATCGCGGAGAGGAGGATGCGTCGAAGCGCATTACCGATGGTCAAACCAAACCCACTTTCAAAAGGCTCTGCGATAAACTTGCCGTATGTGCTGGTCAGAGATTCTAGCTCACACTCCAGCCGCTTAGGCTTCTGGAGACCCTTAAACTTCTGAATCATTAAAACCTCCCACGCCCACCATTATTTGGAGTACAGCGCAACAATCAGCTGCTCCTCCACGGGGACAGCGATCTCCTCTCGGGATGGGATCGATCGGACAACCCCCTTCATGTTGGTCGGATCAAGCTCTAGCCAGCTCGGCAACGTTCGCCGCTTTGCCACTTCGAAGGCCGTCTTAATTGCCGCTATTTCGCGACTCTTTGGCCGCACCTCGATGGTCTCTCCTGGACGAACCCGATAGGACGCAATGTCGGTCTTTCGTCCATTGACGAGGATGTGACCGTGGGTAATCAATATCCTCGCTTGTGCGCGGGATGCGGCAAATCCGAGACGATGAACAACGCTATCGAGCCGTTGCTCCAAAATCTTGACAAGGTTTTCGCCTGTGATCCCTGTTTGTCGCTCAGCCAGACGATAGTATTTCCGGAACTGCGTTTCCAGCACCCCGTAGATTCGGCGCATCTTCTGCTTCTCACGAAGCTGCCTGCAGTAATCCGAAACCTTTGTTCGTCGTTGGCCATGCACGCCGGGAATGAAGTTCCGCTTCTCAATGGCACATTTGGTAGAGAGGCATCGATCCCCTTTCAGGAATAGCTTCAGCCCTTCCCGCCTGCAAAGCTTGCACACAGAATCCAGATACCTAGCCACGAACCCCTCCTCCCCAGGGGGCAGTGGCACCCCCCGTCTCACTAACACCTCCGCGGATTACGATCCTGGCCTCCCTTCTGAGGGTGACTGGACGATATATCGGCCAGAACAACTGCATCATACTCGTCTCCGCTTGGACGGTCGACAACCGTTGTGGGGAATCGGCGTCACGTCCTTAATCGTCGAGATCTCCATGCCTGCCGCCTGCAGGGCCCGAATGGCAGCTTCTCGACCGGCGCCTGGCCCTTTGATATACACCTTCACTTCTTTCATGCCTTGGCTCATCGCCCTCTGCGCAGCGCTATCCGCAGCCCTCTGCGCAGCAAATGGGGTACTCTTCCGGGAACCTTTGAACCCCACAGAGCCGGCACTAGCCCACGCAACAACATTGCCTGTCGTGTCTGTGATGGTGACAATGGTATTGTTAAATGTCGCCTGGACACAGGCGATTCCGTGAGCGATGTTCTTGGTCTCTTTTCTGCCTCCCGCACGTCCCGCCGGACGTCTCGGTTTTACCTCCTCCGCCATTCTTCCTCCAACAAGTTAGTGTTCATAGTTCGTAGTTTATAGTTCATAGTTTTCCAGCCTATCGCTTAGAGTCCAGATCGTGGCCTGCGTTTGAAAACTCTCTATGAACTCTGAACCCTGAACTATGAACCGGTCCGGCTACACTTTCTTACTTTTCATGCCGACCGTCCGGCGAGGCCCCTTGCGCGTCCTGGCATTGGTGCTGGTTCGCTGGCCACGAACAGGAAGACCCCGGCGATGCCTAAGACCCCGGTAGGCGCCAATGTCCATGAGCCGCTTGATGTTCAAAGAGATCTCACGCCTAAGGTCGCCTTCCACCCTGTAGTTCCCTTCAATGGTCCGCCGCAGCTTCGCGATCTCCTCTTCAGTGAGGTTCTTGACGCGGACATCCGGAGTGACTCCGGAGTCCTGCAAGATCTTATGCGAAGCAGAACGACCGACGCCGAAAATATACGTCAGCGCAATCTCAAGACGTTTTTCCCTCGGAAGATCTACCCCGGCGATGCGTGCCATACACCTCCCTTTCTTAGTTCAGAGTGCA
>JANGEZ010000286.1:0-13925 GCA_031838355.1 Candidatus Methylomirabilis sp. bin48
CACTCCGCGATCTCGCGAAGGTGCTCGAAAATCACCTCGCACCTCTCACATCCAGGCGACGGCCGATCTGTATCATGGGCATGGGCCCCGTTCAGCACCAGATCGAAGCCCACCTGCAACGGCCCGCGGCCGCCCCCTGCACGTTGCTCGGGCCACACTTCCCAGCAGACGCGGTGCTCCCGGACGACCGCTTGCAGCCGCTCGAGCGTGTCGGGCGCAACCGTCTCCGGCGCGCTCGCTCCCGTGCTCTCTTCGTTTGCCATGGTTCCACCTCTAGCTTTCCCCCTCGTGAAGAGTCTGTGTCGCACCAGTTCGCACGAGCTGCCGGCCCCGCCACACCTCGAAGATGACCGGATATACGCGGAGCTCAAGGATGAACGACGTCACAACTCCGCGGATCATGGGAGCGGCGATCCGCTTCATGACGTCCGCCCCGGCCCCATGGCTCCACATTATCGGAAGCAATCCCATCAGGATCGGCATGACGGTCATCATCTTCGGGCGGATCCGCTTCACTGCCCCATCGCTGATCGCCTCGTGGACGCTTTCCTGGGTTTCCACTACCCGGACTTCGGTCGCGACCACCGGCCGTGTACGGACCTCCTCGGGCACAAGCTGTTCAAGCTCACGGAGCAATGCCTCCCTGAATTCCTCGCGCTCATTTCCCGAGAGCACCCTCCCTCGTGAGTAGCGGGCGTAGAGTGGATTTGGCAGCCCAGGCACCTCGACGGCATGACAGAGGACAACCGTCCCGCCCCTCTCCGCCAGCACGGCATAGGCGTGGGGTATGGCCGCATTTCCGAGGGGCGAGAGATCGGTCGTCACGAGCAGCTTCCGATACGTCGGTATCACGATCGTTCCACTCCTTTTCGCAGGCCGACCTCCGCCACTTGATCGGAATACTTCAACACACCACGGCAGGCGCGTTCCGCCGGTCGGCCCTCCGCTTCAACCATTTCTCCCCCTCAACGGCAAAAAAGATGACAGAAGATACCCCAAGAGCCAGAGCCAGCTCCACAGGGCTCAGGGGTTCGGTCTTGAAGATGCCATTGAGGATCGGGAGGTAGATGGTGGCCATCTGCAGAAGAAACGTCAGGACGACCGCCCCCAGGAGCGGTATGTTGGTCAGAAGCCCCTGGGTCAACAGCGATTCCCGCTCCGAGCGGATGGCGAGCACATGGCCCAACTGGGATAGACAGAGGACGGTGAAGACCACGGTCTGCCAGTGGGCGGACCCGATGGAGGTGAACCACCCCTCCGCGCTTAGTGTCATGGCTGCCATCAAGAGTCCCACCCAGATGACGTGGATGCCCAGGCCATGGGCGAAGACCCCCTCCTGCGGCGGTCGTGGGGGCCGCCCCATGACATCCCTCTCCTCCGGCTCCGCCGCCAGCGCAAGGCCGGGCAGACCATCTGTTACGAGATTGATCCAGAGGATTTGGATCGGAAGGAGCGGAATCGGTAATCCGAAGAAGGGTGCAAGGAAAATGGTCCAAACCTCGCCTGAGTTAGTGGTCAACCCGTACTTGATGAACCGCCGCATGTTGTCGTAGATCTTCCGCCCCTCTCGCACCGCCCGGACGATGGTGGCGAAATTATCGTCCAGCAGGATCATGGAGCTGGCCTCTTTCGCCACATCGGTGCCAGTTATTCCCATGGCCACCCCGATGTCAGCCTGCTTTAGCGCCGGGGCGTCATTGACCCCGTCACCGGTCATGGCCACGAACTCCCCCCGGGCCTGAAGCGCCTTGACAATCTTCAGCTTTTGCTCCGGCGCGACCCGCGCATATACCCGCACCTTCTCGACCCGCGCCTCAAGCTCATGCTGGGAAAGGGTGGCCAGCGCGGGCCCGGTCATGACGGCATCGCCGTCGTCGTCCAGGATCCCGAGCCGCCGGGCGATGGCCCGGGCCGTCAGGGCATGGTCGCCAGTGATCATCACGGGGATGATGCCGGCCGCGCGGCACGTAGCGACCGCCTCGCGCGCCTCCTCGCGGGGCGGATCCATGATCCCCACGAAACCAAGCAGCGTCAGCTCCCGCTCCACCGTTTCCGGAGTCACCGTCGCCGGCAGGGCCGCCCACCGGCGCAGACCCACGGCGAGCACCCGGAGCCCGTCCGCTGCCATCCGCTCGCTGATTGTCTCGATGTGGTCCCGCCGGATCTCGACCGTTCCCGACGAGGTCAACATCTGTGAGGATCTTTCGATGATGACCTCGACCGCCCCCTTGGTAAAGGAGACGAAGCCGCCTGCCGGGTCCCGGTGCAGGGTCGTCATGCACTTCCGCTCCGAATCGAAGGGGATCTCCGCCACCCGAGGATAGCCCTTCTCGACCTCCCGCTTCTCCATCCCAGCCAGCCTGGCAGCCATGAAGAGCGCCACCTCCGTCGGATCCCCAACTATCACTTCCGCGGTATTGACGCTGGCGTCGTTACTGAGCGCCATCGCACGGAGGAACTCGTCCCAAGGGTCGCCGGATCCGGGAGCGGAGACGATGGTCCCGTCGCAATAGAACTCCTCTACTTGCATCCGGTTCATGGTCAGCGTGCCGGTCTTGTCGGAACAGATGTAGGTTACAGACCCCAGGGTCTCCACGGCAGGGAGCTTCCGCACCAGTGCCTTCTTCTGCACCATCTTCCTCGCGCCGATGGCCAGAGAGATGGTGACGACTGCGGGAAGGGCTTCCGGGATGGCGGCCACAGCCAGGCTGACGGCCGTCAGGAACATGAGGAGGGGAGCCTCGCCGCGCAGAATCCCCGCCATGAAGATGATGGCGCAGATAGCCAGGGCAGCGATCGCCAGGTGCCGACCGAAGCCGGCCAACCGCTTCTGCAGCGGCGTCTTGCCTTCGCCTGTTTTCTGAAGCAGAGTGGCGATCTTCCCGAATTCGGTCTGCATGCCGGTCGCCACCACCACCCCGCTTCCCCGCCCGTACGTCGCAACCGTCCCCTTGTAGGCCATGTTTTTCCGATCGCCGACCGAAAGCAACTCTTCATGGAGCGGTGCTGTCACCTTTTCGACAGGAACGGACTCCCCGGTGAGGGCGGCCTCGTCAATCCTGAGCTGCGCCATATCGAGGAGTCTCAGGTCCGCGGGCACGATCGCGCCGGCTTCGAGGATGACGACATCCCCCGGAACAACATCCGACGCCGGGATCACCGCTCTCCCTCCGTTCCGGAGAACTACGGCGGCAGGAGCGGCCATGGCCTTCAGTGCCTCCATGGCCCGTTCGGCCCGGTACTCCTGGACGAAGCCGATCACCGCATTCAGAATGACGATCGCCACTATGGCGATCGTATCCTTTGCCTCACCGATCACGCCCGAGACAACAGCGGCGGCCAGCAGGACAAGGATCATAAAGTCAGTGAACTGGTCGAAGAACATCCCCAGAGGCGTCCGCCGTTTCCCTTCCGCGAGCACGTTAGGACCGTGCTCGTAGAGTCGGCGCTCCGCCTCTGTCGTCGTGAGACCTTCGACGGATGTCCTCAGGCTGTCGAGAGCAACCTGGGTGGATTGCTGATGCCAGGTCATTGCGTCTCCGCTGTGACAGGAGTCGGAATCATCAGCCTCGAGGGTGTGTGGATCTGTGCTCCTGTGCCTGGGGCCGGCTGATCTCTTTCCCTTGCAACTCTTACCGAGTGTTCGCGCTGCACAGTCGTCATCTCGCCCCATATAAGAGAAGGATAGCCACACCATAGATCCCCAGGATTCCCAGGGAATCCCAAGAAAAGAAGAGCGGTTTCTTGGTGGTCGCTCGATAGGTCAACCCTATGATTGCAATGGCCGTCATACAGATGGCGGAGATCGCAGGGATAATATGGGTGCTTGAGATCCACAAGAGAAGCGGTCCTTTCACGTACAGGATATCATCGAGCGCGAGCACGGCAATGTTAAAGAGGTTGCTCCCGAAGAGGTTTCCGACCGCCATGTCTATCGCACCGATCCTGACCGCGGCGACAGAAACGGCGACCTCAGGAAGCGAGGTCGACACTGCTATCAGAATGTTCCCGACAAAGGTGTGGCCAAGGCCGGTCAGCTCAGCGACCTGTTCTCCAAGGTGGGGCAGGTAAGTCGCTGCGCCAATGAGGACCACGGCATTGAGGACATACATGCCGAGCGCCCTTGCTCCGGACATGTGCTGATATTGGAGCTCCTCCGCCATGTCTTCGATAAATCGGGATATGCGATGTTTCTCGTACAAGACAATCATCCGCATCGCCACCATGTAGACGGCAATAAAGACGACGCTATACCCACCGATCCACGCCATTTGGGGCAACCTTTCGCCTGCCACCATACCCATCGCTACGAGTCCAAGCAAGAGTATTCCGAAGCCCGCCGATAATACGTGGCCCTGATGGACCCTTGCTGGAAGCGGCCGCGGGTTGTCGAGATCGACGAGATCAAGTAGAGCGAGAATGACTAGATTAAACATGCAGCTACCGAGAACATCCCCCGCTGCGATATTGGGAAGATCGAAAATGATGATAGAGCTTATCCCGGTGATCAATTCGGGGAGGGAGGTGACGGAGGCCATCAAGATGACACCAACCAAGGTTCTTCCTAAGCCGCTTTTCTCGGCAAGGATGTCTCCGTATTTTGAAAGCAGTGTGCCGGTGAAAAGTATCACCGCTGCGCAGGCTATGAATAGAGACCATACGACCACTTATCACCGCCCTCCGACACGCTTACCCATTCCTTGGTTAGGCGGTAGGTCCCGCCGAGGAGACGGGCCTTGGAAGCAGCCAAAACAAGAGCAGGGTCCCTATCACCGCGGACAATGCCGACCCAGACAGAATCCCCACCTTGGCGGCGTTGAGCAATACGCCCTCTAACGCCAAGCCTGCAATGAAGAGGGCCATCGTGAAGCCGATACCTGCCAGTATGCCGCCCGCTGTAAGTATGCTCCAGTTCACACCCTCTGGCAGCTTGGCAATGCCCACACGTACCGCCAGCCAACTAAAACTTACAATGCCTACAGGCTTGCCGACTCCTAAGCCTACCATGACTGCTATCGCAACGGGTTCACCAAAGTCCATGACGTTGATCGCTACCCCAGCATTTGCCAACGCAAAGAGGGGCATGATCACAAAGCTCACCCACGGGTGCAGCGCGGTCTCAAGCCGTTCAAGGGGGGACAAAATCTCTCGTGCCGCCACCTGGATATCACGCAACGCCGCGTGGTTCTTCCCCTCATTACTCCAGCGTTCCCCTTCAACATACGCAGTAAACTGCTGGACGATCGCGTGCAGGCGGCCCGCACTGACCCAAACATGGGCCGGTGTGAGCAGACCCAAGATCACGCCGGCGATCGTGGCATGGACCCCGGATGCATGGAACGCCAACCAGATCACCACCCCAACGATGCAATAGATCGGGACACTACGCACCCCAAGGCGGGCCAGCCCTCTCACGACACCAAGACCCAGCAAGCCCAAGAAAAGCGCAGCGAGGTTGATGTGGCTTGTATAGCCTATAGCTATGACGAGGATGGCGCCGATGTCGTCAGCGATCGCCAGCGAGAGGAGGACAATACGCAAACCCGCTGGGACCCGTGTCCCCAAGACCGCCAGACAACCAACGACAAAAGCGATGTCGGTCGCCATGGGAATACCCCAGCCGCGCTCGCCGGGCTGTCCGAGTTGACCCGCGAGATAGAGCGTAGCCGGTACGACCATGCCGCCCGCCGCTGCAATGATGGGGAGCGCGGCCGTTCGCAGGTCTCTGAGTTCCCCAAGTACTAATTCGCGTTTGACTTCTAAGCCAACCACAAAAAAGAAAATCGCCATGAGACCGTCGTTGATCCAATGCCTTAAGGAGTGGTTCATCTCAAACGTACCAAACGTGAGACCGAATGGAGTCTTCCACAGGCCCAGAAATGCATTTGCCAAAGGTGAGTTGGCGAGAGCGAGCGCAAGACATGTAGCAAAAAGCAGGAGAAACCCACTGGCTGCCTCGATACGCAAAAAGCGCGCGAGCGGCTCGATGATGCGATCGACCGGTTTCGCGGGCAGGCGAGCCAGGTCATTAGAATGTTGAGGTTGTTGCAACATATGGTGCCCCTACATCTGATTCGGTTGTTGTGAAGTTGACATGCGCGACAGGCAGATTCGAGTCGACTGCTGGGATACGCCCTACTCCTGCTGAATCGAACCCAGGTAGTCGGTGAGGGCTCGTGAGTGCAAAAGCGAGGTGTAGGCCGGGTAGCCTTCAGGTCGATGTTCGCTCTCGAACACCGCTCCCCAGACAGGCATCTCCCTGGTCCCATGCTCGGCCACTGTGCGCCTGCCGTCGATGATTTGCATCACATAGGCCTCATCAAATCGCCCGCCGCGACGCTTCGTGATCAGCCGAAGGTCGGACGGGGGTCGTCGTAGGGATGCCGCCAACGGACCGTTTCCATCTCCGGACTCACCGTGACACGAAGCGCAATACTGAAGATAGAGGGCCTGTCCGGTAGGCGGCTCTGGAGTGCTACGGCACGAGACGAGCAACAGACTCACAACGAACGTGAGGACAGCGACTCTCTTAGCGATCTTCGTCAGCTTGCCGATCATCCCAAGCCCTCCTTTGCACCATTCAAGGTGTGAGCTAACCGGCATACAAAAGCAGCGCGAAGCGTCGCCATTGCACGCCCGTGTTGAGCGAATTGTTAAGCTGCTTGCCGTTGAAGCTGGAAACTCGAAACTCGTCCACGATTCTCTCACACGCGCCCCCTACTCGATATCGCGGTAGGAATTCTCATTCCCCCAGACATTGGGAACTTTTGGCGCAAAGGGGTCGTTCCACCACACCCGGCCATCCACGAAGAACTTGTACTCGTATCGGCCAGGCTCTAACTGAAGCGCGAGAGTCCAGCTATCCAGGAGGCTGTCATAGACCATCGGGTGATCCGACATATTCCAGTTGTTGAAATCCCCTGCCAGGGTCACCGACTGAGCTCCAGGGCAGTGGAAGCTGAAGCTTACAACCTTTCCCATAGTCGATCCTCCCAGCCCCACTTCTAGCGTAAGCCGTCTGACGTTTCTATGCAGATTCCATTCATACTGAGCGGGCCAGAGGCGAAACTACACAATGGCTCGCAGACAGGGAAGTTCTTTATGCCTGGATCGGCCTGATGCCTCTCACACCGGTTAGATGCGAGGACCGGACCGCCCGATTCCCTGGAGAGCCAGCAGGCCCCGATGACTGCTGCCCGGCGCCATCCCGTTTAAAAGTCTGTCTCCATCCATCGGAGAAACGCCACCACTTCCTCCACGTCCCGTACGTAATAGCGGGCCTTCGATTCCCCATCGGCGCCGACCCGTATCGTGATGCCATCGACCAGCGCCTCAAACGCATCCTCATCTGTTCGATCGTCACCGATGTAAATCGGTAAGATCGAGCGTCGGCGGAGTTGCTTCATCACCCACAGCGCGGCATGACCTTTTGTCCAGTTAAGCCTGGGGCGGAGTTCGATAACTTTCTTTCCGTGAAGAACTGTCAGTCCCGATGAGCGAACAAGGGGAAGTATTTCACGCGCGAATACCCCCATAAGGTGACTCTCCAACCTGTGAGGCACCAACCGGTAATGCAGGCTGACCGACAGGCCTTTGTCCTCGACAAGCGCGCCAGGGATTTCCGCCACCAGACCGGCGAGCTGCGATCGAATACGGGCGACGGCTTCCTGCAAAGACTGTGGCACGATCACTCCGGCCTGTCGACCATCTTGCCACATCTCCAGTCCGTGATTGCCGACGTAAATCAGGTCTCGCACCCTGACCAGTCGTCGCAGCTCGTTGAGCGGTCGGCCGCTGATTACGGCGACCGTCATTCGAGGATGGTGTGAAAGCGCCCGGAGCACTGACCGTGTCGAAGCAGGGAGCGTCGCCTGTTCTGGGGAGGGGGCGATCGGCGTCAGTGTGCCGTCGTAATCCAGAAGCAGCGATACGTAATCACTGCTCAACATTTCCGCCGCGACCTGCGGCCACTGGGACCAGAGCCATTCCAATTGTCACCCCTGTCAGACCTCTGAGGCTACTGACGTCTCAATACGAACCTGAACGAGATCTGTGATCAGATCAGCGGCCCATCGATACACGTTGCGCTCCCTCACCACGTCACGCATTCGCCGCATGCGAATGGATTGCTCTTCGTTGGACATGGTCAAGGCGGCATGGATCGCGTCGGCAAGCTCCTCGATGTCATACGGGTTGATGGTAAGGGCGTCCTTAAGCTCGCGAGCGGCCCCTGTGAATCGACTGAGAATCAAGACGCCTTGCTCGTCCTCCCTGGCGCCAACGAACTCCTTGGCTACGAGATTCATCCCATCGTGGAGCGAGGTTACCAGGCAGACGTCTGCCGCTTTGTAGAACGGTTGGATCTCCTGGCGACTGTGGTGCCGTTTCAAGAAAAGGATGGGTCTCCACTCGCCTATCTGAAAGCGCCAGCAGATCCGATCGGCCTCGGCCTCGATGGCGGCGATCAGGTCCTGATACTGTTTGATATGAATGCGGCTTGGCGCGCCAAGCTCTATGAAGGTCAATTGTCCTTGATACTGAGGATACTTCTCCAAGAGCCGTTCGATCCCTCGCAGACGCTCAAGAATCCCTTTGGTGTAGTCCAGGCGATCGACACCCACGGCTAGGTATCGTGCCTTGACACCGAGCTCCGTGAGTAAGGCTTCCTTGCTCCGCTCGCCGCCTGTGCTCCCGGCTAACGTGGTCAGGTCATCCGGATAGGCGATACTGATCGGGAAGGGTTTGACATACGTAGTATGGTTGCCGCGTCTGACGGCAAAGTGCTCCCATTCAATGCGTGATTCCAGCGCTCGGTCCACCGTCTCCAGAAAGTTGTTGCAGTGGAATTGAATGTGAAACCCGATGAGGTCTGCGCCCAGCATCCCATGGAGCAACTCGCCTTGCCACGGACAGATCCCGAACGATTCGGGGTTAGGCCACGGGATGTGCCAGAAGAGCCCCACGCGCGCATCGGGTCGCCTTTCCTTGATCAGCCGTGGCAGGAGGGCGAAGTGATAATCCTGAATAAGCACACACGGCTCTTCAACGCCTTCGATCTCCGCCAACGTGGCCTGCGCAAACTTCTCGTTCACAGACTGATAGTATCGCCAATCCTCGGCTCGAAAGACGGGCCGGGTGTGGGCGATATGGCAGAGGGGCCACAGCCCTTCGTTGGCAAAGCCGTAGTAGTAGCCCTCCTCTTCCTCCTTCGTCAGCCAGACCCTCCTGAGGGTGTACTGCGGGGATGCTGCTGGGACCCTGAGCCTGTCGGCGCGATCGACAACCAGGCCATCGGCGTCGCCGCTCCCATGGGCAATCCATGTGCCGTCACAGGCGGCCAGCACAGGCTCCAGTGCGGTCACCAGACCGCTCGCCGGAACGATGCAGTCGATCTCTTTCCCCCTTTTGACATGGATGAAAGGCTCGCGGTTGGAGATGACGAAAATTGACCTCCCTCGGAGTGTGATCCGCAAATGTTCCTTCAGTGATGTCGGCGTCCAAAGAGAGTTCCCTGCTTGCCCGAACCTGGTGTCCTCGGCAGCGGCCTTCGCAGCCGAGAGGCTCTTGGCCAATTGCGTAACCTCGGCCGCCAGCGGGTTCAAGAGGTCTTTACTGGAGAGTGATGAGGAATCATTCACCTCCCCTTTGCGCAATCGCTTGATCCATTCTGTCATTCTTGCGAGGGGCCTGACCAGGGTCAATTGCACAACGAATAGTGTCGTCAACGAGATCAGGAGGGCCTGAACCAAAAGTCGTAGGAAATTGTGTTGCCAGATCTGGCGAAGACGCTGCTGGATATAGCCGACATCATGGAAGAGCGCGAGAGCCCCCGCGACCTGCTTCTCAGGGCGAAGCGGCAACACAAAGATATACATCTGCTTTTCACCGATGCGTATCACATCGCCCATCTCGCGATTGGCAACCATGGCTTCCGTCGCGATCTTCGGAGGCGTGGCGAACTGGGCAGCGAGGGTTTGTGTGATCGCCAGGGGAAGCCCATACGTATCGTATACGGCTACGCCGGCAAGCCTTTCCCGATTCCCGAACCTTTCAACAATCCGTTGAAGCCGCGCTGAATGACCCTGCCCCACCAGGGGCTCGATAGTCTCTCCCAGACTTTCAGCCAGCAGTGATGTCCGCCGTTCGAGATCGTCCCTCTGCCTCTGCTTTTCCTGCCTGACCTGCACGAGAGTAAAGGCCAGCACAATCACACTGACCACCACAATGGTCGAGAGGACAAGCCGTATCGTGATCCGCATTCCCCTTTCCTCTTACGCCGTGAGGACGAGCAGCATGGTCAGGTAATCGGTCAAATGGCGAGTGATCAGGAACTCATGGCGAACATACTCTCGCCCTGCCTCTCCCATTCTGGCGATTAAGTCGGGGTTGTTGAGGAGGTGTCGGATGCGGAATGCTGCACCCTCTACCGAATGCACCGTGTAGCCGGTCACATCGTCGATCACCTGGACAGTAATCCCGCCGGCAGCACCCCCAACGACCGGCTTGCCCTTCCACATCGCCTCTGCCACGGTAAGCCCGAATCCTTCCCGGAGCGACTTTTGCACGACAATCGTAGCAGCTCGCTGCAGGGCATTGATCTCCAGGTGAGCATCGGGTGGAAGCTCAAGGATATGGATGTCCGGATCGAAGCCTGCCTTCTCCCTCACCTGGCCCAAGACCGCCCCCCCTTCTGGATCATCCTCGGCCCCGCCTCCCGCCAGAATAAGCCGGCATTCGTTATGCTTTTTCACCAGCCGGTAAGCGTCGATCACGCCTATCGGATCCTTGAAACGGTCGAACCGGGATACCTGGAGAAGAATCGGCTTGTCCCGCGGAATAGCGAGACGGTCCAGGATACCATTTAGCTCTGCCTTGCTCAGTTCCCGATTCTTATCACTAAGCGGGTCAATCGATGGGTATATTAGGAACTGTGGAATGGCGAGCCGTTGCGCGAACTTCGGTAACGAGAAGACGGCGCCGTCGTATTTCGCCACGTACTTCCTGAGGTGCCGCCAGGCCTGCCGCTGTGGATGCGACAGATCGATATGACAGCGCCAGACCCATTTCCCTTCCGGTGGGCGATGGTTGATTAAGGGCGCAGGCTGAGGGTCGTGAATGAGTACCAAGTCCCCTTCGAGCGACAGGTTACTGGCGTTTTGTCGATTCGTCTCGATATAAGCCTCGAGCATATCCTTGGTGATCAACGCTTCCTGCCCCTGAAGGGCATTGTGAAAGGCCTTTGTCACAGAGAAAAAGGCAGGATCCCCTTTGATCGTTTCCCAACGAGCATCCACCCCAAGATCAGCCATGAGCGGAACCAGCCGATGGAGGATCTCGGCGACCCCACCGCCTTGGCTGGTAGAGTTCACATGCAGGAACCGTCTGCCCCGCACACGCTCCGCGAGCGATCGGAGAAAGCACATGGTCCCCTTTGACGTGACCTCACGATAGTCATCAAGTCTCGCGGCGTTCATAGGTCACGCCCTTGGATGAGCACCTGGTCGCAGTACGCCAACATCTGCGTCCTCACCCGTTCCAGACCTCCAGTGAAGGGATCCAAAGCCCCGATCCTGGCGGCCAGGGTCGGCAGGTTGAGGCCATCGCGTAGCCAGGCGGCAAAGTCGTTTCGTCCATGCTTGAGCCGCACCCGAGCTTCGAGGGTATGATAGTAAAGGGTCCTGTCATCTACCTCACTGACGGCCTGCCGAAACTCCTGCAGGGTCTGAGCCGTCATCCCTGCCGGTACCGCCACGATTCGAGACTGGATGAAGTGGAACGGTTCCCCGTACGCCACACGCGGAACCACTACTATGCTCTTCAGGTGGCTGTCAATCACGGAAACGATCTCATCTCTTAGATCGACTAAGGTATCGAAGCTCAGAGGATCCAGCACTGCAAGGCGCTCTCCCAGAACTCGATCTCCGACCTGGACTGCCACCCACGTAGCGAAGTCGTTGGAAAATGCCCCTGCCCTGTACCGGTGGCGAAGCAAGAGACCATAAGTGTGGTAATAGATCGAATCCAACGAGACCTGTTTTATCAAGCCTGCCAGTTCCTTCTCGGTCTCCGCTTTCAGCCCCAACATCTGGCGTAGCTCGATGCAACAGAAAAACTCGAAGGGCACCTGCGCGCGCTCACTCATTCATCCCACCTCTCCTCTTCCTTCGGCGCCTTATGGCGTGCCAAGGCGCCGCCAAGCCCACACATCTCTCCGCCTTCCTGTGCCTGCCTCAACGGGAGGGAGGCGCGTCGCTATCCATTGCGTGGAGATGGACCACCCGCTGTGGGAAGGGGATCTCGATCCCCTCTTTCTGAAAGCGGGCGAAGATCCGTTTTCGCAACTCGTGCTGAACCAGGTACTGGTCCACAAACTCGTTGACCTGGACGATGAGCGTGAAGTCGAGAGACGACTCGCCGAACCCAGGAATGAATCGGACAAAGGCGGCGGGTTCAGCCAGCAGTCCAGGAACATGCCCGATGGCAAAGATGGCCTCTTCCACCAGGATCGCTTCGATCCTGGTGGGGTCGCTCTCGTAACTCACACTGATCGGAATGAGGACCGACATCCGCTTCTCTGGTAGGTGATAGTTAGTCACGATGCTCTCAGCCAGCTTGGCGTTCGGCACAACGACCATGTTGTTGGCCAACACCCGGATCCGCGTGGTCCGCCAGCCGATATCGACCACGTACCCTTCCTGGCCCGACTCCAACTTGATGTAATCCCCCACGTGGATCGGTTTTTCCACCAGGATGTGGATTCCAGCGAACAGGTTCGCCAGCGAACCCTGAAGCGCTAAGGCCACGGCCAAGCCGCCGACACCCAAGGTGGTGAGGATGGGGGTAATGGATATCCCGAGTGTGTTCAGCAGAACGAGGGCGCCGCACAGGTAGACGACGCCTTTCACCAGCGCTGTGGTGAGCCCTGTCACGGCGACTTCGAGACCCAGACGGTCAGCATAGGAAGCAAGGGATGCGGCCAAGAACCGACCGACGGCGATGGTCACGGATAGGATGAGCACGATCACCAGCGCATCATTGACGAGTTGCTCGATCCTGGGAGGTATGGCAGGGCCGGCAGTCAAGCCGATATAGACGCCAAGCACGAGACACCAGAGCAGCGAGGGAAACCGGAACGCCGGCAGCGCCAGGTCGTCCAGTTTGCCCTCGGTTGTGCGGGTTAGTCTGGTGAGCGCGCGCAGACCGATCCGCCGTAGCCAAAGCAACCAGGCGCTCGACAGAAGCCAGACAGCAGTCGCAATCAGCAGCTCTACGATGATCTTCTGTTCAACCATCCTCTTACCCTTTACCCTCGTCAGGCCTTTCTTGACGGCTCCATAGGGACGCGATGACCGACCCGCTTACCAATGCATTGCTCCGCAGGTGCCGGTAGCTCAATGGGCGTGCGCACCGGCGGTCAAGCTCTTCATGTAGGCGACTATGTCGATGAGTTGCTGAATGGTCATCGTATCGTTGTAGCTGGGCATCTTTGATGTGCCATCAGGACCGAGATATCCTTTTTGTTCAGCCTTGTGGTGCCTGATCCGCCAGGCCACGGAGGCGTTCGGATCGATCATCACCTCGGCGAAATACTCCGCCGAGTGCATCGCCCCCATCCCCGAGAGGACAGATCCCACATCCCCTTGGTCGGCTTGGGGTGCGGGAAAGTCCTCACCGAGCACTTCATGGCACTTGAAGCATTCAAAGTCGACAAAGGCCTGCCGCCCCGCATGATGATCTCCGGTCGGTATGGCAAACCGCCACCGTGGGGGGATTGCGAGGCGAGATTGTTGCTTCACCGGCTCTCTCTGTTGCAGGAACTCCGGCGGAGGTCCCACCAGCCGATGACGGTGATGTCCACCCCCCTTGGGAGATTCATCACTCCACCCGTTCAGGACTGAGACCAATAGAAGACTACACGTCAGAAC
>JANGEZ010000287.1:0-4168 GCA_031838355.1 Candidatus Methylomirabilis sp. bin48
ACCTGGGCGATGGCATCCGGCAACGACCGGACCCGATCCTTACCGAAGCCCATCGGCCGACGGCCGCCGATGCCGGAGAGTTGGCTGACGATCTGCTCGACCCGCTCCCTGGGCGACATCGGTGACGGTAGCCTGAGGATCATAGAGATGAGTCGGCCGATCGCCTCGGACACCGCAGAGGTATCGCTCCCGGCCTTCCCGACGCTGGCGAAGACCTCAAACGGCTCACCTTCGCCGTTCTGGTTGACGGTGACGAAGGCGGTCCCGAGCGGCGTCTCCGCCCTGTACGTGACGCCCTTCACAGTCCGCGGCCTCGGCTTGACCTTCAGCGCAGCCTCTCGGCCCATCTTCATAACGATTGGGATCGCTTGCGGCGCCTCCCGCTGTGCCACCATTTCGACATCGCTCAAGGCAGGCTCCTCGGCTGGACTCAGCGCAGGCCCTTCGGCATCGCTCAGCGCAGGCTTAGCGCCGGTGCCGAGATGCAAGACCTGGGTGCCCTTACAGCCATCGCGAAAGACCGTGATCCCGAGGCAGCCAAGCTCATACGCCATCATATAGGCCTTGGCGATCTCCTCCGGCGTCGCCGAGTGGGACAGGTTGATCGTCTTAGAGACGCCATTATCGGTCTGCCTCTGGAAGGCTGCCTGCATCTTGACATGCCAGATAGGCTCGATCTCGTGGGCCGTGACGAAGACCCGCTGGACGTCCTCCGGCACGCCTTCAAGCTCGCGAACGGTCCCTCGCTCGGCCACCCGCCGCATCAGTTCTTCGCTGTAGAAGCCGCGCCTCTTCGCAATCTCCTCGAAGATCGGATTTACGAAGGTCAGATGCCGGTCTCCTACGATGTGGCTGAATGCGACGGCGAAGATTGGCTCGATCCCGGAAGAGCACCCCACGATAATGCTGATCGTCCCGGTGGGCGCAATGGTTGTGACGGTGGAGTTACGAAGAGGTTTCTTACCCTTGTAAATGCTCCGTGACCAGCGAGGAAACGGCCCTCGCGCCTCTGCCAGCTTCGCGGAGGCATCGTGGCCGATTCGCCGAATGAAGCCCATGATCTCATCGCCCAGCATGACCGCCTCGTCGCTGTCGTACGGAAGGCCAAGTTCGAGCAGCAGGTCGGCCCAGCCCATGACGCCGAGGCCGATACGCCGGTTGTTTCGGACCTCCTCGATAATATCCTGGAGCGGATAGGGATTCACGTCGATCACGTCGTCCAGGAAGCGGACTGCCGTCCGCACCACCTGCTCCAGTCCAACCCAATCAATTCGCTCCGTCACCCTGGCATCCGCCGGAATCGAAGGGAGGTAAAATCTGGCCAGATTGACCGAACCCAGATTGCAAGCGTCATTGGGACCAAGCGGCTGCTCACCGCAGGGGTTCGTGGCCTCGATCAGCTCATCCTGCTGGACCGGATTGGCCGGACTCGCGTTAATGCGATCGATGAAGACCATCCCCGGGTCACCGGTCCTCCAGGCCGCTTGGACGATCCGTCGAAACACCTCGCGAGCCTGAAGGTGGCCAGTCACGAACTTGGTGTGAGGATCGACCAACTCGTAGGTCTCGTCCTTCGCCAGGGCATCCATAAACATCTTGGTGGCAGCCACCGAGATGTTGAAGTTGGTGATCCCGCCGTCCAGCTTACAGTCGATGAACTCCAGGATGTCAGGGTGATCCACCTTGAGAATCCCCATGTTGGCCCCACGTCTGGCCCCCCCTTGCTTGACCGCCTCGGTGGCAGCATTGAAGACGCGAAGGAAGCTGATGGGACCGCTCGCCTTGCCGCCCGTTGACTTCACCAGCGTATCCTTCGGCCTGAGACGCGAGAAGGCAAAACCGGTCCCGCCACCCGACTGATGGATAATCGCCGCCCTTTTGACCGCCTCGAAGATCCCCTCCATGGAGTCATCAACAGGAAGCACAAAACAGGCCGAATACTGCATCCCGTTCTCTTTGCCGGCATTCATCATCGTGGGAGAGTTTGGAAGGAACTTCCCTTCAACCATGACATCGTAAAACGATTCCGCGACTTGGCGAGCTTCCGTCTCACTTCTGCCCCACTGTTCTTCGGCCTTGGCGATGGCCACCGCCACCCTCCAGCACATCTCCTCCGGCGTCTCTCTGACACCTGTCTCGTCCCTCATCAGGTAACGCTCTTTGAGAACGCGGAGGGCCGACTCACTCCACTGTCCGGTCTTCGCCGGCCGCGATCCTGGTGCCTGGGTCACCCCTGCTCCCTGTTCAATCCCGTGGAACGTTGACTCGCTCGCCTTGCCAAGCATCGTGTCCTCCTCTACCTGGAATGATTGTAGCAACTCGGACGTAACTACTCAGGTGTTTAGGCTGTAGGCTGAAGGCTGTTAGCCGTTGCGCACGGACCGAAAGAACCTTTTCGGTCTCCATCATTGTCGCGTCGCATTCGGCAAACGCCTGGTGCGTTCCTACAGTCTAAAAGCCTACAGCCTATCTACCTTCTTGTAGTTACCATGCGTGAATAAGTCATCTATCTCCGGCGCATCAGAAAGGTGCCCCTTTCCGACGAAATACCATATGTTGTATAGCGGATTCTTAGTTACCACGACATATGGGGCATGTCAAGAACAAAATGCGCTAGTGAGAGAGAAATTCTTGCCGGATGCTACGGAGGCCACAATGGGGCCATTGCCGATTGCCGGGTAGCGGGGTCCATGTAGATTATCTCCAGGCCCCGTCCAGGGGAGAAGATGTCGCTTCCGAATCTGAGGAGGTAGAGTGCCGTACAAAAGACTTGCTATCATGTGTAGTGGTGCTAGAATTCCAATTGAAAGGAGGTCCGACATGGACAATATACTGGCTATTGCGATGCAGCCGGACAACATCCCGATCATCGGAATGCTCATCCTGATCTTAGTCTGCCTCGGAACAGCGATGAAGCAAGCCTTTCGCCATGATCGCTTGATCAAAAAAGGCCAGAAAGATCGAATCTACGAAGAGATGTACCGGTAGGATCTTCCTGTCTGTTCGCCTGATCGCTTGGGTGGGTCCTTGAAGAGCAAGAGGCATGTTCATTTTAGTGACGATTGCGATCCTGCTCGGCCTGGGCCTGATCTTCTTGCTCAATCGTTCTTCGCCGCCGGTAGCCGCCGAAAAGGCCTACTACCAACCCAGGGACGTCGAACAGCAGTGGCTGGAACGGCTTGCGCCCGAGCAGTTCGAACGCCTCTGTTTCCTCCTCCTGGAGCAGATGGGTCTGTCCATCACGGACTGCCATCACACTAAACAGGGGGAGATCGACATCACCGCCATCAACCCCCAACCGATCATCGGCGGCAGCTATATTGTCCGTTGCATCCTGATCCCGCCTAAGGTGCCGATCAACTCCACCCAGATCATCGCCCTAAGCGATACGGTGCTTGCCGAAAGGGCATCAAAGGGCATCTTTATCACAACCGGCTTCTTCTCCGAAGAGGTTCCGAAACTCACCGAGGGGCCACCCATCGAGATCATCAACGGCCAGCGCCTTCGACAGCTCCTGGAGGAACATAGAATCTCGTTGGCCTAAACCAGAGCGAGGCTGCTCAGAATCGCGGTCATCCGCCTTGCCTCCCGAACCATTCCCTCACCCCGTCCAGCGCCTCTCAATGAATCGCCGAATAAGGCGCCCCCCCCTGCTCCCCTTTATAGATTTGGCACCGTCGAAAGCTATTTCTGGCGAGCGGTAGACTATGATATCCTCTACGGCAGCAGGGGCAGGTTTCATGCCCGTTCCTGCGCTGAGTGAAGGCCAGAACAAGGGTAGTAATCTGCCATTGCACAAGAGGAGGGCCGTAAATGCTCAGAGAGTTTAAAGAGTTCGCGATGCGCGGGAACGTCATCGACATGGCCATCGGGATCTTGATCGGCGCCGCCTTCGGTAAAATTATCAGTTCATTTGTCAACGATATCCTCATGCCCCCCATCGGCCTGTTGGTCGGCAAGGTCGATTTTTCCAGCCTGTTTATCGATCTCTCCGGTAATGCCCACCCCACGCTCGCCGCAGCCAAGGCTGCAGGTGCAGCCACCATCAATTACGGGGTGTTTCTCAACACCGTGTTGGATTTCCTGATCGTGGCCTTTGCGATCTTCCTCCTGATCAGGCAGATCAACCGCATGACACGGGAGCCCGAAGCGGCGCCGGTCGCACCGA
>JANGEZ010000288.1:0-4498 GCA_031838355.1 Candidatus Methylomirabilis sp. bin48
ATGTTGAACGGCGCCATCATCGGTCTGGGAAATGTAGCGGTAAATGGGCATCTGCCAGGATGGGAGGGGTGCGAGCGAGCCCAGATCGTTGCCGCCGCTGATGCCCTGGAATCGCGGCTCGTCGAGGCCCGATGGCGTCTTCCAGGGGCCAGGCTCTACACCGAGGTCGAGGCGCTGCTTACCTCCGAGCCCCTCGACTTCCTCGATATCTGCACGCCCCCTGGAACCCACGCATCTCTCACCCGGATGGCGCTGCACCGGGGACTCCATGTCTTATGTGAGAAGCCTCTCGTGCTCTCTCCCGATGAGCTGCGACTCGTGAGGCGTGCTCAAGTAGAAAGCGGGCGAGTCCTGCATACCGTCCATAACTGGCTGTACGCGCCGATCATCAAAAAGGCAACGGATTTAATACTGGATGGGCAGATCGGGACAGTGCGGTACATAAGCTGGCAGGTGCTCCGTCGTGAACCGTCAATCTCGGTTGGGCCTGTCCTGAGCCCAGTCGAAGGGCCTGCCCTGGGCTCCGTCGAAGCCTGTCCTGAGCCCAGTCGAAGGGCCTGCCACGAGCCCAGTCGAGGGGGAGCAGTGCACGATCCCCGATCGGCGTCGAGGATAGGCAACTGGAGGCTCGATCCGGCTATTGCGGGTGGTGGAATCCTGCTTGACCACGGTTGGCACGCCATGTACATCATCCTGCGCTGGCTTTGTCAAAACCCGAGGACGATCTCCGCCACGCTCGAGAAGCGAGCGCATCCAGAATGGCCTGTTGAGGATACAGCGACCGTCCAGGTGAACTTTCCAGAGGCGGTAGCCGATATCTTTCTGACGTGGGATGCGTCTTCACGGCGCAATAGCGCTGTGATCGAGGGGACCCGTGGGGCCATCCGGGTCGATGACGACATCCTGCTCCTGACAGGTAAGAGTGGTGAGCAGAGCTGGAAATTCGAACAGTCGCTCTCGCAGGGCTCCCACCATCCGGAGTGGTTCTGCCAGGTGCGGGACGATTTTCTGCAGGAGATTTCGGGCGCTGAGCGGAGTGGAGAAAATCTCGCCATGGCTTCGCGCTGCGCGCAACTTCTGTGCCTCGCCAAGGAATCGCACGCCAGAGGGGGCCAGCATTTGTCCGTTAGCGATCAGCTAGAGGGCTGATGGCTGGTCGCTCTTTCAGATGGTCATGAAGGGAACTACGGCCCTGATCATGATGACGAAGGATTCGGGAGAGATCTCTCCAGACACCGTTGTGGCTGGAATCCCGTTGCTTCGGCGCATTGTCATGGCCGCCTCCCGCGCGGGCTGCCATGAGATTCTGGTAGTGGATACCGGCCGGCCCGGGCTCATGAAGCTATTGACAGGAACGCGGGCAGTGCTGCTTCCTCCAGATAAGCTTACCGATTACCCGCACTCCAGCCGTATCCTGGTGCTCGCCGGGAACCTTCTCCCTCGCCCCTCACTGCTCACGTATCTCACCGAGATGCCGTTACGCGCTGAGACGATGCACGTCCCGGTCAGCGGGATCGCTGCCGTTGAGACGGCTGACCCCAAGGCTATTCTGTCAATGATTGGGCGTGCTGACGATGATCTGTCTGTGTTCTCCGGACTGGAGCGGACCTATCAAAGAGCGGGCGCCCTTATAGATGCCTGTCCCGGACTCCGATCGGGGAGCGCTGGCTGGGTTCGGGTCTCGAACCGGGCGGATCTTCGTAATGCCGAGCGGTGGCTCCTGCGCGGTCTGGTCAAAGACACGGAAGGTTTCATGTCGAGGCATTTCGAGCGGAAGATCTCACTGGCAGTCACCCGGTACCTCGTGCGCACGGACATCACCCCGAACCAGATGACAGCCGTGAGCGTGGCGATAGGTCTATTGGGGGCCCTGTTCTTCCTCTCGTCCATGCCCGCGTATCAACTGACCGGCGCGCTCCTGTTCCTCTTGCATTCGATCCTGGACGGCTGCGATGGGGAGATCGCCAGGCTCAAGTATCTGGAATCTCGCCTGGGCGGTATCCTGGACTTCTGGGGAGATAATGTTGTACACTCGGCAGTCTTTGTATGCATCGGTCTGGGATGGCAGATGGCCATCAAGGCTCCCGTCCCATTGGTCTTAGCGGTTTCCGCGGTGATCGGAACCCTCCTGTCGGCCGGTTTCGTCTACCGACAGACCATGCGGCACAAGGTCTCTGAGGGGCCGCTCTTTACCTCCATCACCAACTCAGAAGCCCCATCCCGCCTTACCACCCTTGCCGATTCCCTCGCAAAGCGGGATTTCATCTACCTTGTCGTCATCCTGTCGGCATTAGGAAAGGCTCATTGGTTTTTGGTTCTGGCGGCAATCGGTGCGCCGCTCTTTTTCTTCATATTGCTGTGGACCTCACGCATGGAAAGGGTAAAGGCATGAGCGAAAAGAGTTCTTTCTATCCGGAACTGACCAGGGCGATTAAACCGGCTGCAGGTACGCTTGGGGTGCTACTCCCGGGGTTGGGGGCGGTGGCCACTACTCTGATCGCAGGAGTCCACCTGATCAACAAAGGGCTTGCCCAACCGCACGGTTCCCTCACGCAGATGCAGCGGATGCGCCTGGGCAAGCGGACCAACCCTCGGTTTGCCCTGATCAAGGAGGTGGTCCCACTCACTGATCTTCACGATCTGGTCTTCGGTGGCTGGGACATCTTTCCTGAGAACGCCTATCAGATCGCGTGCCATGCCGGGGTTCTGTCCAGGGAGTTGCTGGACCAGGTCAAAGACCAATTGGAGTCTGTCAGGCCGTGGCCAGCGGTCTTTGAGCAGGCCTATGTGCGGAGGTTGTCGGGGCCGCACCTCAAATCCGGCCCGAGCAAGAAGCACCTTGCGGATATGCTGATCGAAGATATCGAGGCATTCCGTCGGAGAGAGGGGATAGATCGCGCCGTGATGGTCTGGTGTGGATCAACAGAGGTCTTCATGCAGCCATCCCCCGTGCATGAGACGATCGAGGCTTTTGAGGCTGGCCTAAAGGCGAACGCCCCGGAAATCTCCCCGTGCATGATCTATGCCTATGCCGCTATCTCGGCTGGCGTGCCCTTTGCGAATGGCTCACCCAATCTGGCCGTGGATATCCCGGCGCTGGTAGAGTACGCTCGCAAACACCGCGTCCCGATCGCCGGGAAGGATTTCAAGACGGGTCAGACCTTTCTGAAAACCGTGGTCGCGCCAGGGCTGAAGGCCAAGATGCTGGGGCTGACCGGCTGGTTTTCCACCAACATCCTGGGGAACCGGGACGGCGAGGTGCTGGATGATCAGGGATCGTTCAGAACCAAGGAGGTGAGCAAGAGCTCGGTGCTGGGCGCGATCCTGCAGCCGGAGCTCTATCCGGACCTGTATGGCCAGGTGTTCCACAAGGTCCGAATTGAGTATTATCCGCCGCGGGGCGATGCCAAAGAGGGGTGGGATAACATCGATATCTTCGGTTGGCTCGGTCAGCCGATGCAGATCAAGATCAACTTCCTCTGTCGGGACTCCATCCTGGCAGCGCCGGTGGCCCTGGACCTGGCTCTGTTTCTGGACCTGGCACAACGGGCCGGATTATCTGGCATTCAGGAGTGGCTCTCGTTCTACTTCAAGTCTCCGATGGCCCGAGCGGACCTGAAGCCGGAGCATGACCTGTTCATCCAACATCTGAAGCTGACAAATACCTTGCGCATCCTGATCGGGGAGGAGGTACTTGACCACTCCGGGCTTGATTACTACGAATCCGGGGATGCCTATCGAGCCGGCATGGGCGGAGCTTGAGCCTGTCCTGAGTGGTTCGACATAGCTCACCACAGGCCCCGTCGAAGGGGTAGTGAGGCTACATCGACCCCTTCTTTGCTGTCGATCCCAAACCTTCCGCCTCCCGCTTGAGGCGCATCTTCTTGACGAGGTCTTCGTACGACTTGTCTCGGATGATCTTATCAAACTGGGTACGGTAATTCCCCACGATGCTGACCTCATCGATCACCACGTCGTAGGGAACCCAGGCGTTGCCTCGACGAAGGAGGGCAAAGTCAACAAAGGTCGGCTCATTCCGTTTCGAGAGGAACTTGGTATTGACGATGGCGGTCGGCCCATCGGCCCCCTCAGACAGGTAGATGACCCCCTGATCGCCGAGATGATCGACCACGAGCCGTGTATAGGACTCCACGAACAGGTCCCCGAACAGCTCAACGAAATCCTTTCGCTGCTCAACTGATCTCTTCGCCCAGTGGCTGGCCAGGGAGCGGCGCGCCATCTCCTGCAGGTCGAACCAGCGTACAATCCGCTCCTTGACCATCGACTTCCGCACCTCTTCCCTTGCCTTCTCCTGTAAGGCCGGGTCCTTCACGATACCCGTAAGGTGATCCAGCTCGGTCTTCACCTGATCGGTTGTCTCGCCCGCTAAGGCGAAAGTCGCAAAGACGAGCAACACCAGGGCTATGGCTCCACTGAACACTCCCGTTCGTACGGTTAACCCCATTGAACCTGACATGTCACCTCTCCTTTGTTGAAT
>JANGEZ010000289.1:0-2759 GCA_031838355.1 Candidatus Methylomirabilis sp. bin48
AGTATAACCTTCATCGCCGCCTTTGTGAAGGAGACGCGGCCACTGGGCTGCCTGAACACAGCATCATCCCGCACTTGACTGATGGGTCTTTCAGGGTCGCAGGAAAAGATCCCGTCCGGCCCCATCTGAAGGCAGGACGATCGGCCAAGTGGATAGGGAGTGGGCCTTGAAAATAAGTGGTCATTGTACTATATTAGTAGTGGGGAAGCCCAAGTGAGCGGGCGATGGCTGAAGAAATGCGAGCGAGCACGAAACAGTATATGCTTGCAGAGCGAGAGGGCTTAGCCTGGGACCGGAACCCGCTCGAAAGGGGCTTCCTCGAGAGAGCCATAAGGCGTCGGGCTTCTGCCCGGAGGTGATGTAATCTCTGATGCCTTGTGGCTTTTGCTTTCCTTCAGGCTTTCCCACACAGCTACATACATGTTCTGGACCACGTGAGGGCGCCCACGAGGGGCGCCCCTACGCACCCTCTCCCCACGTCAGTTCAGCCACTCCTACATAAGCAGGTTTGACTGGCGAGATCATCATGTGGTTATCTATCCCTGAAAAGCGAAGGCGGCGTCAACGACGTCTTTTCTGCACTCTAGCCTTGACGTGACTTGCCCCCCTTGGTAGAGTTCGCGCGTGAGGCAGGGGGAAATCTTACTGGAACTGCCTGCCAGGCTCGCGCATTTCGGTGAGCGTCAGATGAGCTTTTAGGCCAAGGGAGCGTCAGAGCAGATGCAACAGGCTCAAGCGGCGGAGGGTATCCGCCTGAAGGTGGCCGAGGCGGGCCAGGAGGATGTTGGCCGCGGAATCGTCCGCGTCAGCGACGCGGCCTTTGCCGTCCTGGAGCTGGAGCGGGGTGAGATCGTCTCCATCATCGGGGACCGGGAAACGGGCGCCCTGGTGGCGGCGGCTCGCTCAGCCGATCAAGGCCTGGATGTGATCCGGGTCGACGGGGTGATTCGCACCAATGCTCATGCCAGCATAGGGGATTACGTGCAGGTCCGAAAGGCCCCCTGGCGGGATGCGCAGAAGGTGACGCTGGCTCCCGCCCGCAAAGGCTTGCGTGCCGTAGCCCCGGGTGAGGTTCTCCGCCAGGCGCTCCTCTACCGTCCTGTGGTTCGTGGCGACTTGATCTCGGTCGGGACAGCCTCACGTTCGAAGGAAATCGTCCCACCCGGGATGTATCCGGAGGAGCTCTTCCGAGGCTTGCTGGGCTCTCTGGCGATCGGGCTGGGCGAGGTGCGCCTGGTCGTCGCCGGTACCGTCCCGTCCGGCATTGTGCGTATCAATCCCCAAACAGAGGTGGAGCTCCTGCCGGAGTACGTAGAGACCAAGGAGACCCGCCTCCCGGATATCACCTACGACGACATCGGCGGGTTGGGCGAGGTAATCAGTGAAATCCGGGAGGTCGTCGAGCTGCCACTCAAGCATCCGGAGCTGTTCGATCGGCTTGGGATTGCACCGCCCAAGGGTGTGCTCCTTCACGGCCCTCCAGGGACTGGCAAGACCCTCCTGGCCCAGGCCCTGGCCAATGAGGCTAAGGCCCACTTCGCCACCATCAATGGACCCGAGATCATGGGGCGCTTCTATGGCGAATCAGAGGAACGGCTGCGAGCCATCTTTCAGGAGGGGCAAGACAACCCACCCGCCATCATCTTCATCGACGAGCTTGATTCCATCGCCCCCAAGCGCGAGGCGGTGACGGGCGAAGTGGAACGGCGGGTCGTGGCCCAGCTTCTGACATTAATGGATGGCCTCATGCCACGCGGCAACGTGATTGTCATCGGGGCCACGAACCGTGTCGGCGCGATCGATCTGGCATTGCGCCGCCCCGGCCGCTTCGACAGGGAGATTGAGCTACGCGTGCCGGACCGCAATGGCCGGCGCCAGATCCTTACGATCCACACGCGGGCTATGCCCCTCGCACCAGACGTGAACCTGGATTGGGTGGCAGACCTCACGCATGGCTGCGTCGGTTCAGACTTGGCTGCCCTCTGCCGTGAGGCCGCCCTGAATGCCCTCCGGCGCGTCCTCCCGGATCTGGATTTGAGGCTTGAAACGTTCCCGGCCGAGGTCCTGCAGCGCCTGATCGTCACCCATGAGGACTTCAACCAGGCCTTGCGGCGGATCCGCCCTTCGGCCCTTCGGGAGCTCTTCATCGAGGTCCCTCGGGTCACCTGGGACGATGTCGGGGGCCTGGCCGACGTGAAGAGGGCCCTCCGGGAGTCTGTGGAGCTGCCGCTGACCCATCCTCAGGCCTTCGAGCGCCTGGGCATCAAGCCACCCAAAGGGGTCCTGCTCTATGGTCCGCCGGGGACCGGGAAGACCCTACTGGCTAAGGCCGTCGCCAACGAGGCGAAGGCCAACTTCATGCTGGCCAAAGGGAGCGATCTGCTCTCCAAGTGGTACGGCGAGTCAGAGCAACGGATTCGAGAGTTCTTCGCCAAGGCCCGCCAGGTAGCCCCCGCCATCGTGTTCTTCGACGAGGTGGATGCCCTTGTGCCGCGACGCGGGATGGCGGCAGGCGAACCACATGTGACCGAGCGGATCGTGAACCAGCTCCTCTCCGAGCTGGATGGCCTGGAGGAGCTGCGCGGAGTTGTCATCCTGGGGGCTACGAACCGGCCTGATCTCATCGACCCGGCGCTCCTGCGGCCAGGGCGCTTCGATGCGCTGGTGTATGTTCCGGTACCGGATGCCGCCGCCCGCCACGAGATCCTTGCTGTTCACACCCGCCGCATGGCCCTCGCCGACGACGTGGACCTGAAGGA
>JANGEZ010000290.1:0-2351 GCA_031838355.1 Candidatus Methylomirabilis sp. bin48
AATCTTGGCCAGCGACCGGTTTGCAAAGGTGATGACTCCCTGAGCGTCCACCACAAACAGCCCGTCGTGAATCTCACTCACGAGGGTGCGATATTGTTTCTCGCTAACGCGCAGCGCCTCCTCCGCCCGCTCGCGCTCGTCGATTTCGGCTTGGAGCACCCTGTTCGAAGTCGCTAGTTCTTTTGTGCGTTCGCGAACTTGCCGTTCAAGCGTCTGGTGGGCTTCCAGCAAGGCTTCCCGGACGCGTCGCCGCTCGGCAGCCTCACGACCAGAGATCATCGTCAGAAGCCCCAGGCCCAAAAGCACAAAGGCAATCGATGTGTTGAGGGCCATCGGAATTGTTGTGCCGCCGTAGAGGAGCGGTGATCCATACAGGTATCCAAGCGCGAATACTAAGCCGATAAGGAGCGTAATGATGGCAAACGCCGCGGCCCATGGCGGGCTGCGACGTTCCACTGAACATGTGAGCCTAAGCAGCCCGAGACCTGAAAGCAAGAAAGTCAGCGCGGTGAAAAAGGCCATCCGCCCGACAGGAGCCAATTCAGGATGCTCGCTGGGAAACATAAAAATCCAACGATCAACATCTACGCGAATCGGCGTGGTGTATTCCAGGAAGCGCAGGAAGGCCAATGCGATGACGAAAGATGCCGCCAGCCTTGCGGACCAATCAGACCACTGCAACTCCCTGTTGAGAGTGGCCATCCCGGCGCCCAACAGAAGGAAAAGGAGCGCGGTGTTCGGTGCCATAGGGATGTAATCCGCGCGAATGGCGGTAAACGCCCATGACCCGAGAAACCACCCAAGGAGCGCGATTCCTCCGATACCGGCGACCGAAAGCCCCAAGCCTGCCGCGATGTTCTTGTAAGAAGAACGGCTCGTATCGGTACCTCCGCCTCTGCGGTTGGGAGGTGATTCCGGACAGGCTCCCTACCGGCTAGCGACTACGGTACGTGTGGTGGCTCGGCGGCGTTCGCGGGGACGCTGAGGCGGCTGAGCCGCTGGCGGAGCATCTCATGCTCCTGCCGGATCTGGGCGGGTAGCCGCGCGGCAAGCCGGTCGAAGAACAGGCCCTGTTCCGCGTGCTCCGCAGCCCAAGCATCGGCGTCGATCCTCAACAGCTCATCCGCTGCGCCGTTCGGCAGTCTCAGCCCATCCAGGTCCAACGCATCAGGTGTAGGAATCAACCCGATAGGGGTCTCGACGGCCTTACCCTGACCGCGAACCCGTTCCAAGATCCACTTGAGGATGCGAATGTTCTCGCCGAAGCCTGGCCAGAGGAAGCGGCCCTGCGTATCGGTCCGGAACCAGTTGACGTGAAAGATCGCGGGAGGGTGGGCGATCCGCGATCCCATGTTGAGCCAGTGGGCGAAGTAGTCGGCCATGTCATACCCGCAGAATGGGATCATCGCCATCGGGTCGCGCCGGGTAACCCCGACCGCGCCTGACTGTGCGGCTGTGGTCTCAGAGGCCATGCCGGCCCCGACGAAGACACCGTGCTGCCAACTATACGATTGGTAGACGAGCGGCGCCACCCGAGCCCGGCGCCCGCCAAAGATGATTGCCGAGATCGGGACGCCTTCCGGATCCTCCCAGTGAGGGGAGATCGACGGGCACTGCCTGGCGGAGACCGTAAAACGCGAGTTCGGATGGGCGGCCGTCCCCTCCCCGGGCGTCCAAGGGTTGCCTTGCCAATCAACGAGGCCGCCGGGCGGTGTCGGGTCTTTTCCCTCCCACCATGGCTCGCCATCCGGCGTCACAGCCACATTGGTGAAGATCACATTTCGACCGATCGCCGCCATCATGTTTGGATTCGTCTTGACGCTGGTGCCGGGGGCGACACCAAAGAACCCGGCCTCCGGATTGATGGCCCGCAGTCGCCCGTCGGGTCCGACGTGCATCCACGCGATGTCGTCGCCCACGGTCCACACCTTGTAGCCTGAGAGCTGGAGAGGGGCGACAAGCATGGCCAGGTTGGTCTTGCCGCAAGCACTCGGAAAGGCGGCCGCCATATAGGTGACCTGCCCTGACGGATCTTCTACCCCGATGATCAGGGTATGCTCGGCCAACCAGCCCTCCTCTCGACCGATCCAACTGGCGATACGAAGGGCGTGGCACTTCTTCCCCAGCAGGGCGTTGCCCCCATACCCTGACCCGATGCTCCAGATAAGACGCTCCTCTGGGAAGTGGAGGATGAAGCGGCGGTCCGGACTCAGGTCCCCGAGTGAATGCAGGCCACGGACAAAACCGTCTGATTCGCCAAGCCGCTCAAGCGCGATCTTCCCCATGCGGGTCATGAGCCGCATGTTGACGACGACGTAGGGGCTGTCCGTAATCTCCACGCCGATCTTGCT
>JANGEZ010000291.1:0-6119 GCA_031838355.1 Candidatus Methylomirabilis sp. bin48
CCGAATTCTGCGTGAACAGTTATAGTATCAGCGGTGGGTCAGCGAGTCAGGGGCGAAGTTGATACCCAGCCTTAAGGGTTCTCCGGCCATCGGAATGGAAACTACCCCAAGGGTAGGGTGCATTCCAAGCCGCAGCCCGACCGTATTGTGGCAATATAGGCCACTGAGACTGATCAGCCATTGGCCGTTCACGCGAGATTTTAGTTTATATCACATCCAACCTGGCGCTGGCAACCGTAAAAGAAAATGAGAAAATAGGGACAGACACTATTATCTCACCATCTCCGCCGTCTCACTGGTGCTTCCTGGTGCCAGCCCATCGCCCGACATCTGCGACAAGCCGTCTCTCAGATAAGTGTCTGTCCCCATTTTCTATACAATGATAAGAGGGAGCTATCAACTTATCCTGCATCTGCCCAAGGCGACGGTACTTCAGGTGGGGAGGCGGGGGACGTTCCTTTTTCCAGCAGGACGATATGTCTATACGGGCAGCGCGCTGAATGGCGTGGAAAGGCGCCTGGCCAGACACCAACGACGGAACAAGAAACTGCATTGGCATATTGATTACCTCTTGTTGTGCCACGCACGGATCATAAGTATCAGGGTGTTTCCCACGCCGCGGAAAGTCGAGTGTGCGCTGAATCGAGAGCTGCTCAAGCAGCCGGGGGCGCAGGTGATCGCCAAAGGCTTTGGGTCCAGCGACTGCCGATGCGTATCGCATCTAGTGTTCCTTGGACAGTTACGAACGTGAAGTCTGATCGCGGTTACACCAAGGGTGTGCTATCGGCGAGCATCGCCTCATACAACATGCGACGCGGCTGTTTGGATACCTTTTCCCCGCGCCCCTCCAGCCCCTTCTTAGTTCCTGAAAAGGCTGCTGGCTCGGTGAGGATTACCGGTGCCGCTTATTCCTGGTGCGCGTCGCGCGTCGTGGGTAGCCGTCTGTCGGGCGATCCCGCCGGGCGCGCACTTATGGGGAGGTGAATCGTGCCCGCCAATGCATGCCTGTGGCTCCCGGAGCGCCTGCTGAGTTGATTTCGACCGAGATGACGTCGCTGGAGGTGAAGGTCGCGGTGTGGGTCGAGTCAGTGCAGCGGAAGGCGGGACCGCCCATCGTACAGGTGACCGTGGTGGCGGCGTTGTTTTTGTGGAGCGTGAAGATCCAGCTTTTCCCCGCGGCTGGCGCGGAATCGACGAAGGCCTGGAACGTGGAGACGGTCCCGCTGGCCGGCATTAGCAACTGGACATCGCTCTCGCTTGCGCTTGCACCGTACTCAAACGGCCCCATGAACGAGATGCCGGTAGAACTTACAGTGTTCTGGCCATTGCCACCCCCGATGAATTGACCGACCGGTCCCTGCGGCCCCGTCAGCCCGGTAGCCCCCGTCAGCCCGGTAGCCCCCGTCGCCCCCGTCGCTCCCTGCGGCCCCGTCGGCCCGGTAGCGCCAGTAGCGCCCGTCGCCCCCGTCAGCCCCGTCGCTCCCGTCGGCCCGGTAGCGCCGGTAGCGCCTTGCGAGGCGAGGAGGCCCCAGACAACGGTATTGAGGGATGTCGGCTCCGAGTTACTATTGGTGATCAGGGCGATCCAGCTCGATCCGTTACGGGTGACGACGTCGTTTGGGTTGTAGATCGCCCCGCTCGACCAGGCGTTTTTGAAGGTGCTCCCCACAGGCCCAGTTGGTCCCTGTACACCCTGTACACCCTGCGCCCCCGTGGGCCCCGTCGATCCGGTGGCCCCCGTCGGCCCAGTGGCGCCCTGGGGACCGACGAGGGTGGCCGCATCCTCCTTCATGGCGACCCCCGGGAAGCGGATTCCAGGGTTGGTGCTCGCCGAGGCGCCGAAGACGATGCTGTGAACGATGCCTTGAGCCACCGTGCCTAGCCGTCCCTCGATTATGAGGTCAATCGCCAACGTGATCGTGAGTTTCCCGCTGTCATCGACGAGATACGGGACAGAGGTGAAGCTCAACGGGGTCGGGGTTGAGCTCCCAAGCTGGAGGAGCGTACCCACGACGTTGACGGTGCCCGTGCTCCCGGGTGTGCAGGCGCCAGGAGGAGTGAACGTGAAACTCCCAAGCATCTGATCGATCGGCGGAGAGTCGACCGCCGCGCTCAGGACATAGGTGCCCGTGACGGAGCAACTCGTGAAGGTTGTTGCGTGGGCCGGCTGTGTGGCCAGCAACAGGGTGATCGCGCTCGAGACCAGCGCAAGACGTCTGACTTTCAATTTATTAACTCTCCTTTCCCCATTCTCTTCTCCAGCGGCTCTGGTGAAGGAGATTTGATCATCCGCCTGCCCACGGTGGGTCCAGTCATGGCTTTAGGGCCTGCTGCACAGTGGTTGCCGCATGTTCGTGTATTTACCATGACAAGATATGAGAGGCAGACAAAAATTAGTGATCCTATACACTATAATGTCTGGATGTCAAGCAATTTATTATAGCACAGTATCCTTATTTTTGGGAACTTAACCGATAATCCCTTCAAGGACACGTCCCTCGACCCGAGGCACGTTGCCTGTGTAGAAGTGGCCAGCGATCACACAGTCGCTTCGATCAAGATGTTCAAGCATGGCTCAGGGTGCCCCCGTACAACCGCGACCCGCGCGTCGCAGCCCTGATCCGGCACATAGTCCAGCGCCTCACCGGGATCCGCAGCGATAGAAGCGGCTATTAACACTTGACAGCAGGAGTGTGTTTGAGCTATATTAAGACAGCTAGATGTAATATTACATGGCATTAGATCATGATACAGCTCTTTCAGATAAGAAAAGAGTGGAATAACCATGATGCCAATCCTAACCCAACTCACGCCTTCTCCCGGCAGGCCGAGCCCCACGGCGGTGCCATGCAGACCCTCCTCCTCGCGCTTCCGCCAGCCTTCGCCGAGGCCCCACCACCGCTGGTCATTAGCTATCACGTGGAGCCGGGCCCGCAGGGGCAACAGGACCAGATTGTGATGATTGAGTATTGAGTGTTCCAACGTGAACACATGAACGCAAGAAAGGAGACAACATGAAAACCTCTCGTGGAACGTTCGTAGCCGTCCTGTCACTGTTCCTGGTGGTGGTGCTGACCAGCCTCTCCGGAGCCCAGGCAATGGCCGCTCCCGACGCTGCCTCAAATCCCCCGAGCCTCATCGGGCAGCTTGTTGATTCGCAGCCAGGTGGCTTCTGGCCGTCCGTCATGGCGATCGCGGAGGGGCGTGGCTACGTCGCAGGTCATGTGTTTAACAGTACGACGCCGACGCTGCTCATCGCCGCCTACGATACGGCCACGGGTGCGCCGCTGTGGAGAGATGAAACTCCAATGGAGTCCACGGCCGGGGTGAGAGCGTTGGCCGTTCTCGTGCTCACCACACGGGCAGGCCCGCGGATCGCGCTCGTGGGGAACAGCACGCCTACGTTTATCAACCACGCGCAGGCTGTACTGAAAATCTACGATGCCTCGGGGTCGGTCCTGTTGACGGACCACCTGCCCGGCGAGACCGTCTCGGCTATGAGCGCAGATGGC
Organism: Candidatus Methylomirabilis sp. bin48; assembly: GCA_031838355.1. Taxonomy (GTDB): domain Bacteria; phylum Methylomirabilota; class Methylomirabilia; order Methylomirabilales; family Methylomirabilaceae; genus Methylomirabilis. The sequence goes on from JANGEZ010000291.1 coordinate 3,513, forward strand.
GGCAGAGTGTATCTCACGAGCATGGGTGAGTGGCCCGCCTACGAGGCAAGGATCCGGGCCTATAAAGTGGATTGATGCACGAGCTGGGGTTCCCTGGTCGGCCTCAAGAGACCAATGGGACCGGCCAGGTGGCGGATGTGCGGGTGTTCAGCGTCGCGCCGTCGTGATTAGGAGGTTCTCCGATGAGCCGCCCCGATCAAGGCGTGTGATGAGGTGCAGGATATTGAGCGGGACTCGACTCACCGTGTCTCGTACTGGCTTACCAATTCGAGCAGGAACACCGACATGACGTACAGTTGCAGAATGGCTGTAAGGCCCAGGAGGGCTCTGGCTTCAACTCCGGAAAAGGGCGTGAAGGTCAGGCGAGAGAAAGAAATAGGGAAATAGGGACAGACACTATTATATCACCATCTCCGCCGTCTCACTGGTGCTTCCTGGTGCCAGCCCATCGCCCGACACCCGCGACAAGCCGTCTCTCAGATAATAGTGTCTGTCCCTATTTTCCTCAATGACGAGAGGGAGCTATCAACTTACATGGCATCTGCAAAAGGCGACGGTGCTCCAGGTGGGAAGGTGGGTGGGGCGTTCCTTTTTCCAGCAGGACTATATGTCTGTACGGGCAGCGCTCATCGCCCCCTTGAAGAAGGTGTCTATGCTCTCGATGACGCGGTCTTGCATCTGTACCGTCAGTTCCGGATAGACGGGTAGTGCCAGGGTCTCACGAGCGGCCCGCTCGGCTTCCGGGAAATCTCCCTCCCGATACCCGAGGAACGCGAGGCAGGCCTGCATGTGAAGCGGTTTGGGGTAGTAGACAGCCGTACCGATCCCCTGGGACGCGAGGAAGTCGTGGAGCTCATCCCGTCGGCGTGTCCGGACGACATACTGATTGAAGACGTGATGCCCGGCCTTCGGCACGTCGGGCAGGGTAAGCGCATCAGGGCAATCGAGATCGAGCTGCCGAAACGCATCGTTGTAACGGTTGGCGTGGGCGCGCCTGGCCTCGACCCACCCCTCGAGGTGCCTGAGTTTCACCAGGAGGACGGCGGCCTGGACCTCATCCAGCCGGAAATTCCCACCCACCCGCGAATAATCATATGGACTTTCGCTCCCCTGCTGCCTGAGGCTCCTGAGAATGTCCGCCAATCTCGGATCGCTGGTCAGCACCATGCCGCCATCGCCAAATCCACCCAGATTTTTTGTCGGGTAGAAAGAGAGGCAGCCGAGTGTTCCTATTCCGCCTGCCTTCCCACCCTCAGATGTCCTGGCGCCGATCGCCTGAGCGGCATCTTCGATGATGGCGAGGTGGCGTTGCGCCGCCAGCGCACGGAGCGGTTCCATCTCTGCGCAGCGGCCGAACAGGTGGACGGGGAGGAGTACCTTGGTCCGCCGCGTAATCCGATCCTGTACCTGAGAAGGTTCCAGATTGAAGCTGGCAGGGTCGATGTCGATGAAGATCGGGCGCGCCCCAGCCCTGACGATAGAGCCGGCAGTCGCAAAGAAGGTGTACGGAGTGGTGATGACCTCGTCGCCCGTGCTGAGGCCGAGTGCCATGAGGGCGCTCAGGAGGGCATCGGTGCCGGATGAGACCCCCACGGCATAGGTGGCTCCACAGGTACGAGCGATTGCCTGTTCCAGGGCAGCCACCTTCGGGCCGAGGATGAAATGCTGACTTTCGTAGACTTCATCCAATTCGGCACGCACCTCATCCTTGATCGTGAGGTACTGCGCGCGAAGGTCCAGAAGTGGCACGTTCAAGTCGGTTCCCCCAGATGAGACCTACCCAAGGTAGGAAAGACGTTGATGGTTCACCGTGACAGTTGACCGTCCACGGCCGCTGCGTAGTCCATGGTAGACCGTCAGCGATGATCCATCGATCAGGGGTGGCGTGCTAGAGTGGACCCATTTCTACCCAACAAAGGACCGGGTTGTCAACCAGAATTTATGTTAACCCCCCATTTTTTTCTTGCAATTTTGTCGAAACGCGGTATAACGCGCTTGAACAATAACGCACCACGGAGGTGGGGCATCGATTATCAACTTTTTTGAAGGGGGGTAGATCGTTGCAAGCACTCGGGAAACACCTGTTGGTGGAACTACACGGTTGTAACCCGGAGCTGCTCAAAAAAGTCGATGTTATCAAGGAGATCCTGGTTTGCGCGGCGAACGCCTGCAAGGCCACAATCGTTGACACCTCCTTCCACGAGTTCAATCCTTTCGGCGTGAGCGGCGTCGTGGTGATCGCCGAATCTCACATCTCCATCCACACCTGGCCCGAGTATCGGTATGCGGCGGTGGACATCTTCACCTGTGGAGATGTCATTAAGCCCGATGTGGCGGTGGAGTATATCGCCACCCGGTTTCAGTGCAAAAAGCCGTCGGTCGTCGAGATGCGGCGGGGCATCATCCCCGGTCACCACGGAAAGCTTGCCCACAAATTGAGTGCGTCCATGGAGAAGGCTGTCGATGCCGATCAAGAACTCTCGCTGGTTCATTGAAGCCTTGAGCCCTGAGGAGGGGCATCTGCACGGGATTCGACGAGTCCTGTTTTCCACGCAGACCCCCTTTCAGTCCCTCGACATCATGGAACTTGGCAGCTATGGGAAGGCC
>JANGEZ010000292.1:0-20971 GCA_031838355.1 Candidatus Methylomirabilis sp. bin48
GGGAAAGATGGGAGCGAAGGCCACAATCTTCCCGCCAAGGCCCGGCTCAGCCACGATCCCCGTCTGTCCTGAGAGGATAGTGGTCGCCACTGTCGTCGGAAAGTCCTTCGAGAGAAACTCCGCGGGAGCTGCGCCGCCCAATTTTTGGCTGGGTTGAACCCGTTGGGAGTAAGAGGCCAACCACGTTGGAAATGGAGGCCCACCAGGCCCTGCCAGGTTTTGGCTGGGCCGGATCCAAGTCGAACGCGAGAGGTAGACACCATCGGAACGGGCAAGCGAGACCTCCCCCTTCTGCTCTCGGAGGGCCAGAATCTGTTCGAGGATCCTGGAGACGTACAGATTGACAATGACGATCCCGCGCGGCCGTTCCTGGGCATTTCTTAATGGGACCGCGTAGCGAACCACAGGCCTATGAGGGACTTCCACCGCACCCCGCTCGATGTTGAGATCCATGGGGGAGATATAGATGGTCCACGGTGGGGCGGCCATGGCCTCTCTGAAGTAGTACCGATCCCGTTTGTTCTGGAGGCGGCCCGGTGGGGCGAGGGAGTGATGCAACCCATCGAACTCAGCCCGGACGATCTCTCTCCCCAATTCGTTGATGTATCTGATCTGAAAGAAGCTGTTATGGGATTGAGAGAAGGAGAGGAATTCCTGGCCGAGACTGGCCACGAGAAGCGATGCCTCCTGTATGGTCTCAGATGGGAGATCAATGAAAGTCTGGAGGGTGGGGAGTCGGCTTAGGAAGACGACTTCGCCCTCCGCCTGTTTGAGAAATCGCGTGACCTCCTCGGCCTTCGAGGCAACCGCGGTCCTCAAACGATCCTGAGTGGCCTCATTCAGCAGCCGGAAGGAGTGCACCGCTCCATACCCCCCCACGACCGCGACCGGAACCACCCCGAAAAGGCAGAAGGCGATGATCAGTTTGGAGCGGATGGACCGTGGAGGCCAGAGCCCGTAGAGACCGCGGAGCCTGAACGGCTGCACACTCAAGAACCCTACCATGCTGATTGCACCGGTCCGGACGATAGGCTCATGAATGCCCTCAATATTGCACGTATACTCTCACGGCCCCTCAACAGCGTCAAGTGGTCTTCGGCAGACCTCGATGAAGCGAAAGGTCGTGGTGCGCAGTGTGTGAGCTTCAGCCCATGCGGAAGGTGCGTAGGCGGGTTTGTTGCCCAAGAGGGGCCGAATCCTGGCCAGGCGAGCTCGCAGGTTCGCATCCCCGCGGATGGGCGGCAACGCGCTGCGTCCCCCTGTCCCTACGACGTGTAGCGCAGGACGGCCGCGCAAAATAGGATAAGCCAGCCGAGGAACAGGAGGGTCAGCCATGATCTTTCCCACCGCCGGGAGAGGGCCACGAAGCGTCCATGATCCGGAGAGCTCAGCCGTCCCCCGCCTCCCTCCCGCTGCGAGAGCAGCGCCATCTCGGGAACGATCCTCTTCCAGAGATACCAAAGGATTCCCAGACAGATAAGCCCGAGGAGGATCTTGCCCCCGAGAGCGCCCCAGGCGATGAGGGTGAGGTCAGGCAACTTGCCGTACAGGGAGAGGCTGAGCACGCCGAAATTGGCTCCTGTCGCCATCAAGGCCACCAGGATCCAGAACCCCCTGCAGGGCTGCTTCTGGAGGAAAGCCTCTGTTCCGTCATGTGCCGCGTCTGCTCCTTCCCCGCTCCGGCGCTCCCGGATGAGCAGGACCACATACAACGATCCTCCCACGAAGGCGACGACGAGCACATTATGGAAGAACTGGTTGAGCGCGTAGAGGAAATTGGCAGGCACCGGTTCTCCCGGCGAACCCCGCGGCTAGTACCTCCGGGTCGGCCTGGGGGCTGGCGGTTGCGTTGCCGGCGCCGCCGCGCCCTCCTTCACGCTCACCTTCACACTGGCCTCGGGTCCGACCTCTTGGTGGCTCTTGGTAGCGGCGATGACCCGGACTGTGTGCGGCCCGTTCGAGAGGCCCTTGAGTTCCATCGATGTCCCGAACTGTGGCCCCTGGTTGGCCGCGTCCAGGTACAGGTGGATGTGGTCGGCATCCCCCGCCTTCTTAAACTCCCACTTCACCGAAATGCTTGGGCCAACGGCTTCCCCATCCTTCGGCGACAAGAGCTTGACCGCGGCCTGCTGCGCCCAGCCGACAGAGAGCCCCGCGACAAAGACCACCGCTAAGCCTGTGACAATCGAGACGATCGACTTTCTCATGTGATATCTCCTCCTGCAAGGTGCTGGTGGCCCGCTGGTACCTGGGCAGGGCCGCCTCCAGCACGACACCTCACATTCTGTCCACACAAAAAACGCTATCAGCGACATGTGAGGAAGTCAAGCCGAAACTATACGGCCATCTTCGGCGGAGGTCGTCCCTCTCACCGCTGCACGATGATTCTCACGAATCGTTCCGTAACCAACTTTTTCTACAGACTCGCTAGACCCCCGTTTTGGCGTGGGATTTGGTTCCGGATTCGAGGATATCGCCGATCCAGGTAAAGGCGGCAACGGTCGTGGGCAACCCGAGAGTCGGGATCCCCAGCAGGACCGCATGCCTGATCTCCTCAGGCGAGGCACCCGTCTCAAGGGCCTTCCTGACGTGAGAATGGACCGCCCCTTCTGACCGGATCCCGATCGCCATTCCGAGTTGGATCAGTTCCCGCGTCTTTGCCTCCAGTGGACCCGATGAGTGACAGGCCCCTCCGAGGCGCTCGTACGCTGCATGAGCCTCCGGAAATTGTTGGGTGAACTGCTGAAAAGGGATCGGTAGCTTCTGCTTCGGCATCGTTGCCCTCCTCATACAACACAAATTCGTTACAACGGCTGTCGTAGTCTCGTCTTCTCCAAACCTACAAGCGTTTCACCGGACTGCAGCAAGCCGATAAACTGCTCGATTAACCTGGGGTCGCATGAACCCTTCTCTGATGCCTGCCGCATGATCGAAAAGACCTGGCAGGTCTCGAGTGAGGGCTTATAGGAGCGGGCCGTCATTAGCGCATCGTAGATATCAACGGTCTGAATGATCCTGGCCGAGAGGGGAATCTCCTGCCCCTTCAAGCCATCGGGATACCCGCTTCCGTCCCATCGTTCATGGTGGTGGCGAATGATGGGAAGAACCAATTTCAGCGACTTGAGCGGCCTGCAAATCCGCTCCCCGATTATCGGGTGTTCCCGCATGCTCCGCCTTTCTTCATCGGTCAATCCCGTCTTTTTATTCAGGATCGACTCCGGTACAGCAATCTTGCCGACGTCGTGCAGGTAGCCTCCACGGTGTAGCGCCTTCAACTGCTCACGGGGAAGGCTCAGGCTCCGGCCAAGGGCAACCGAGTAAAGGGACAATCGCTCGCAGTGTCCGTCGGTGTACTCATCCTTGGCCTCGACGCTCAGGGCCAACGCGAATAGGACGTCCTCCGCATTTTCTAACTCATCGGTAAACTGCTTGAGCTTCAGCAGGGATCGGACTCGCGCGCTCAACTCCTCCGACTGAAAAGGCTTGCTCAAAAAGTCGTCTGCCCCGACCTCGATCCCGCGGATTCTATCTTTCCGAGAGTTCAGAGAGGTCAGCATCACGATGGGCACAAGTCGGGTTCGTTCGTCCTCCTTGAGCCGGGCGCAGACGTCGAACCCGCTCATACCAGGCATCATGATGTCAAGCAGGATAAGATCCGGAGGCTGGGCTGCCACCAATTCGAGGGCCTGCTCCCCATTCGATGCCGCGATAATCGTATAACCCTGTGGGGCCAGGATGGCCTCGACCAACACGATGTTGGCTTCCCGATCGTCGACGACCAAAATCGTCTGGAAGGGTGGGCGTTCTGGGTCCATCAACTCGCACCTCGAACGATAGCTGGTCCACCCTTTTCGATTATGCCAGCCTGGCTCCTCGAATGGAAAAGTTCTGGCAGCGACGTAGGCAGAAGAGACACCCCGAACTCCACCTCGAAACGTTCGATAAGATCTGCCATCACCTCACGAACCGGGGTTGGACGAGACAACTCCTGTATCATGCTTGTCGTCTTGGCGCCCTGGATACCGCAAGGAACAATCAACTCAAACGGCGCCAGATCCATATTGATGTTCAGCGCGAAGCCGTGACGGGTGATCCACCGGCTGACATGAATGCCTAGCGAGGCAATCTTCTCTTCGCCCACCCAGACGCCCGTCCTGCCCGGTGAGCGACCAGCCGTGATCCCGAAGCCCGATAGGGTCATAATGAGCACCTCTTCGAGCTGCCGAAGGTATCGATGCAGGTCACGACCATGTTCGGCCAGATTGAGGATCGGGTATCCTACTAACTGGCCAGGACCATGATAGGTCATATCGCCACCGCGCTCCACTTCGAAAAACTCGATCCCCAGCGCGGCCAAGGTGGGTTCCGGTACGCGGAGATGAGCCATCCGCCCGGCTCGCCCGAGGGTGATAACCGGCGGGTGTTCGACGAGGAGCAAGACGTCCCCCAGGCGATCATCAGCCCGAAGAGTCGCCAGCCGTCGTTGCAGCATTAACGACTCGTCGTATGGCATGAGCCCAAGGTCGATCAGACTACACGTTCTCATCGACAGTGCTTAGGATTAGGGTATAGGGTGTCGGGGTAGGGTGTAGGGAAAGAACCGGAACACAACTTTTCATATCATACTTCTCTTGTTCTACACCCTATACCCTCCACCCTATACCCTATCTTATATATGGATGGCTCGGCTAAGGACGGCCAAGGCGGCCTCCCCCATCGCCTCGGAAAGGGTTGGGTGGGCGTGAATCGACTTGGCAATCTCTTCCGGGGTGGCCTCCAATGCGATCGCCAGGCCGGCTTCGGCGATCAGTTCGGTGGCATGGGCGCCCATGATGTGCACGCCCAGGATCTCTCCATGCGTCGCATCGGCGATCACCTTTACCATCCCCTCAGTCTCGCCGAGGGTAATCGCCATCCCGCTCGCACTGAAGGGGAACCGGCCGACGCGTGTCGTGTATCCTGCGGCCTTCGCCTTCGCCTCCGTCAAACCGATGCTGGCGACAGCCGGGTGACAGTAGGTGCAGCTCGGGATCCTCCTGGGATCCACCGGTGTCACGTCATCCAGCTTGGCCATCTTTTCGACCGCAACGATTCCTTCATGAGAAGCCTTGTGGGCCAGGAGCGGCGCGCCAACAAGATCGCCGATGGCGTAGATTCCGGCAACGCTGGACTCCATCCACTCGTTAACCGCGACATATCCATTCTCCATCGCGACGCCCAACTCTTTCAGGCCGCCCACTTCGGAGTTCGCTACCCTGCCTACCGCCACCAGCACTGTCTCGCCGAGAAGTTCTTGACTTACGCCGTGGTTCGATACCCTGACTGTCGCCTTCCCCGCCTCAACGATCACCTGCTCAACCCTCGTCTCAGTAAGGATCTTGATCCCCTTTTTGGTCAAAGAACGGCGCAGTAGCGCCGTGATCTCCTCGTCCTCATAGGGAAGGATCGTCGGCAGCAGCTCAACGAGTGTCACAGCCGTTCCATAGGCGTGATAGATATCGGCAAACTCCACGCCGATCGCTCCCCCCCCAATGATAACCATAGAGGCGGGAGCTTGGCTACGCAGCATGGCCTCGGTGCTGGTGAGCACGACCTGACCATCCATCGTCACGTCCGGCAGCAGCCTGGGTCGCGACCCGGTTGCTAAGAGAATTCGTTCAGCGCGGATCGATCCATTCGTCTTTCCACCACTGTCCGCAATCTCGAGTTCCTTGGCGGAGGTAAAGCGGGCTTCTCCCATGAAGACGGAGACTTTGTGCTTGCGCAACAGGTGTTCGATGCCCTTGGACAGTCGCTCGGCCTTCTCGCGGCTCCGCTTCACGGCAATGCCGAAATCTCCCCGGAGGTTTTCCGCGTGAATCCCGAACTCCTCGGCACGGCGTAAGAGGGAAAGGAGATGCGAGCTCTGAAGCAATGCTTTCGTCGGAATACACCCCCAGTTGAGACAGATCCCGCCCAGGCGATCTCGCTCGATGAGAGCTACGCGCATCCCGAGCTGCGCGGCGCGGATCGATGCGACGTATCCGCCAGGGCCCGCCCCAACCACCGCTAAATCAAACGTTCGCTCGTCCTTCTCCATCGCATCAACCGCTACAGGATGAGGTCGAGCGGATGCTCAAGCAGCCGCTTGACCTCTTGGAGGAATATCGCTCCAGTCATGCCATCCACCGCCCGATGATCGCACGAAAGTGTCATTCGCATTCGTTGACCGATCTGCACTCCTCCATCTACAACGACTGGCTTGCTCTCGATCCTGCCGATTGCCAGGATGGCGGCCTCTGGCGGATTGATGATGGCGGTGAACTCTTCTATCTCATACATGCCCAGGTTCGAAAGGGTAAAGGTCCCCCCGGAATACTCTTCAGGCCTCAACTTCTGAGCTCTGGCTCGCTCGACTAAGCTCTTCGTCTCCCTGGCGATCTGCGCCAGACTTTTTCGACCACAGTCGCGTAACACCGGGTTAATCAATCCCTCTTCAAGCGCCACCGCAATGCCGATATTGACCTGGGAGTAGACGCGAATCTGTTCTCCCCAGAATGATGCATTGACCGCCGGATGCCGCCCGAGCGCAATGGCCACAGCCTTGATGATGATGTCGGTGAAGGTTACCTTAAGGTCTGACGTCTGCGCCTGTATCGACTCACGCAACTCCGTGGCCTTATCCATGGCCACCTCAACCGTCAGGTAAAAGTGCGGTACGGTTGCCATGCTCTGGGCCACACGCTTCGCAATCGCCCTACGCATCGGGGAGAGATCCCGGTCCTCAAACTCTACCGATGGCGTGGGTGAGCCGGCCGCGACAGCTCGTTTTGCAACCGACGGCGCCGGCGAGATCGATGGCACCCGCTGACCGGATGCCGCAGCCGATGGAATCAGGGCAGCCACATCCCGGCGGATTACCCTTCCACCCGGGCCGGATCCACTCACCATCGACAGATCGATCTTCTGCTCTCGTGCGAACCTCTTCGCCAGGGGTGAAGCCTTGATGCGCCCGGAGGCGACCGCCTGAAGAACGGGAGGAGTCGGCGCAGGAGCGCCTGGACGAGTTGGCGACGCGGATTGAACGGCTAAGCCCATAATAGGAGGTAGTAGCGTCGAAATATCCTCATCCTCCTCGGCAATCACGCCGATCAGGCGACCGACCGGCGCTGACTCGCCAGCCCCGATGAGAATTGTTCGAAGGGTGCCTGACCCAAAGGCTTCCATCTCGATGTCGGCCTTGTCGGTTTGGATCTCGGCGATGATGTCACCCCCCTCTACTCGATCTCCCTCTTTCTTCAGCCATCGAAGGATCTTTCCCTCCTCCATGGTATCGCTCAACCGGGGCATGACCACAGAAATGGCCATCGTCTTGTCCTTTCGTAAAGACAGGGTGTAGGGTAAAGGGTCTAGGGTTTAGGGTATGGAGAAAAGCTAAGGAGGAGACCGCAATAAAAGAGCGGATCAGAACCTCTGACTCTTGAGACTATACCCTCCACCCTATACCCTGTTTCTCTACCCTTCCTAGATTGCTAAGACCTTCTTTACTGCTGCGATGACCCGTTCTTTGCTTGGGGCCTTGGCACGCTCAAGATTCTTCGCGTATGGCGTCGGGGCGTTGGCGCCGGTTACCCGCTCCACCGGTGCATCCAGATAATCAAAGGCCTGCTCAGAAATGATGGCCCCGATCACCGTCGCAATCCCGGCGAATCCGGCGCCGGACTCCATGACCACAGCATGGTTGGTCTTCTTGACCGACTCGATAATGATCTCGGTATCCAGCGGGCGGAGCGTACGCGGATCCACCACCTCCGCGGAGATCCCCTCCTTCTCCAGATCCTCTGCCACCTGCAAGGCCAGCAGGAGCATCGTAGAGTAGGCCACGATGGTGACATCGTGCCCTTCCCGCTTAATTTCGCCGACCCCAAACGGGATGGTGTACTCGCCATCCGGCACCTCACCCTTGGTCCCGTACAGCAACTCTGACTCGATGAAGATGACCGGGTCATCGTCCCGAATCGCACTCTTGAGGAGTCCCTTCGCATCCTTGGGCGTCCCCGGACGCACGATCTTGAGACCGGGAACATGATAGAAGTACGACTCCATGCTCTGCGAGTGCTGGGCCGCCAATTGATGCGCCGGGCCGCCAGGGCCGCGAATGACCAGTGGAACATTGTATTGGCCGCCGGACATATACAGGATCTTGGCTGCCTGATTGACGATCTGATCGATCGCCACCAGCGCGAAGTTAAAGGTCATCATCTCCACAATCGGCCGCAGGCCGACCATCGCCGCACCAATGCCGACGCCGGTGAACCCGGCCTCGCTGATCGGGGTGTCGATGACCCGCTTCGAGCCAAACTCCTCAAGCAGGCCTTGACTGACCTTATAGGCCCCCTGATAGAGGGCCACCTCCTCCCCCATGAGGAACACGCGAGGGTCTCGGCGCATCTCTTCACGGAGCGCCTGATTCAGAGCCTCTCGATAGGTGATAATTGCCATGCTCTCGCTCCCTCCCTCAGCGCTCTGAGACGTAGACGTCGGTGTGCAGCCACTCCACTGGTGGTTCCGGGGAGGCATCGGCGTAGCGGACAGCCTCCTCGACCGTGGCTCGGACTTCCTTCTCCAGCGCCTTCCAATCCGACTCCTTAATCACCGCCTCGGCCATGAGGTAGTCTCGAAACGTCACGAGGGGGTCCCGTTGCTTTTCTCGTTCGACCTCCTCTTTCGTTCTGTAGGTGCCAGGATCCGCCATCGAGTGCCCCCGGAATCGATACGTCTTGGCCTCGATTAAAGATGGGATGCGTTCTCGGCGCGCCCGCTCTACCGCTAATCCCACGCACTCTCGAACGGCCAGGACGTCCATCCCATCCACCGCCTCGCCGGGCATCCCATACGCCTCGGCCCGCCGATACAGATCCTTCACCGAGGTGGCGCGCTCCACGGCAGTCCCCATGCCGTACCGGTTGTTCTCACAAATATAGACGATCGGTAGATGCCAAAGCGCAGCCAGATTGAGCGCCTCGTGAAACACCCCCTGGTTGACGGCGGCGTCCCCAAAGAAGCAGAGCGTGACCTGATCCTTTCCCTCGTACTGGCTCGCGAAAGCGGCCCCGGTCCCGATCGGAATCTGCCCCGCCACGATCGCATGGCCCCCCAGGAAGTTGCGGGTCTTGTCGAACAGGTGCATCGAGCCACCCTTGCCTTTACAGAGGCCATCCGCCCGACCGAACAGCTCCGCCATTATCTTCCGTGGATCGGAGCCCTTGGCCAAGGCATGGCCGTGCTCCCGATAGCTGGCAATCACATAGTCGTCTGGTCGCAACACAGAGATGGCGCCTGTCGCCACCGCCTCCTGGCCGATATACAGATGCAGGAAGCCGCCGATCTTGCCTATGGCGTACATCTCCGCACACTTCTCCTCGAACCGGCGCATCAGGAGCATTTGCCGGAGAAGATCCACCAGCTCCTTCTGCTCTAGCTTCTGCATAGTTCAGTCCTCCCGCTCTCACGCTTCCGGCTGACTTCCTCAGCTTGGCCACGGGCATGATACGAGCTCCGGACCAGGGGCCCGGATTCTACGTGTTTGAACCCCATCCCTTCCCCAATCACCTTCAACTCCTTAAACTCCTCCGGGGTATAGTATTTCATAATCGGCAGGTGCGCGCGGCTTGGCCGCAGGTACTGTCCCAGCGTCAGGATATCGCAATCGACCGCCCTGAGGTCTGCCATCGTCTGGAGCAACTCCTGCCATACCTCCCCGAATCCCACAATGATCCCTGACTTGGTTACTAACTCCGGCGCCAATCGTCGCGCTCTGGCCAGAAGATCGAGTGACCGCTCATAGTGCGATCCAGGACGGACCTCCCGGTACAACCGGGGAATAGTTTCCACGTTGTGGTTCAGGATAGCAGGTCCGGCCTCAACCACCGTTCTCAGGGCGGCCTTACTACCACGGAAATCAGGAATCAGCACCTCAACGCTACAGCCGGGCGCAAGCCCCCTCACTCTGCGAATTACGGCCGCAAAGATACTCGCCCCCCCGTCGGTCAGGTCATCGCGATTGGCGGAGGTCACCACCGCATGGGCCAAGCCCAGCACGCCAATCGTCCTGGCCACCCGCTCCGGCTCGGTCAGATCGAGTTCTGTCGGCTTGCCCTGTTTGACCGCACAGAAGCTGCAATTACGGGTGCAGGTATCGCCCAGGATGAGGAACGTGGCGGTATGCTGCTCCCAGCATTCTCCGATGTTGGGACAATGAGCCTCTTCGCAGATGGTCTGAAGCTGCCGCTCTTGGAGGAGCCGTTTCAGCCGAAGATAATTGGGTGATCCTGGCGCTTTGACCTTCAGCCAGGGTGGCTTGGGTGAGCCAAAAATCTCGGGAAGCGAATTAAGCGGCGCTACCTTAGCAGGTTGGAGCACACATGCCTCGTTTGAGCCCGTATAAATGATTGGTCAGGTCTCCGTTTGGGAAGGCGGCACACAGGCATACTCGCCAATTCTTCTACCATAGTCTTGACCCGATTGTCAACCTGAGAAGGATGCAGTTCACCTGATCTGGACGATCACCCGCCGCTGACGTGGACCGTCAAACTCCACGAGCATCAGGCTCTGCCAGGTTCCCAGCGCCAGCCTCCTATCCTTCACCGGCACCGTTTCACTCGGGCCGAGGATGGCCGCCTTGATGTGGGCCGCGGCATTGCCATCGATCCGATCATGACGCCAGACCCCCTCAGGGATCAGCTTCGCCAGCGCATCATGGAGATCCTCGCCGATGTTGGGGTCGGCATTCTCATTGATTGTGACAGCCGCGGTCGCATGCGGCACAAAGACGCAGCACAGTCCGTCTGTCGAGCCATCCTGCTCTACGATTTCCTGGACCCTCGGCGTGATGTCAATCACCTGATATTTTCGAGCCGTCTTGACGAAGAAATCTTTCATCTGCTGCTCTGTCCCGCCTGGTCTCGAGGAATACGACTACCCTCTTCACCCTTACAGCCATACGCGGCGGCGCGGGAGGCAGATGCGGCGGCGAGCAACTGTTCGAACCTTGCCTCTGGCACCGCTGACCTGCCAAGCCCGCTTGACCGGAGCCCAGGGGTGCCATGGTAGTCAGAGCCACCGACTGCCAATAGATCGTATTTCAGGCATGCTCGCTCGTAACGGAATAGCGATTCGGTATCGTGCTCCAGGTGATACACCTCCAGTCCCATAAGTCCCTGCTGCACGAGGGATGGAATGATCTCGTCGTGACTGTACTGCCCTGGGTGTGCGAGGGATGGCACACCTCCAGCCTCCTTGATGGCACGTATCGCCAGGGCGACAGGAATTCTGGCGCGTTCCACATAGCCTGGCTTACCCAGAGACAGGTACCGGTCAAAGGCCTCCTTCAGCGACGTCACATAGCCGCGATTGATCATCGCCTGCGCCACATGGGGGCGCCCAACTGAGGAGCCTCGCGCCAAGCTTAAAACCTCATCAGCGTCCAGCGGGAGACCAAGAGTCCAGAGTTTCCCGATCATCCGATGAGCCCTCTCGATTCGGTCGTTGCGGGAGGAGGCGAGGAATTCGGCGAGCCGGTTATCGTCCGGATCAATGAAATGTCCCAGGATGTGAACCTCCAGATCCCCCACATGCGCGGTGATCTCGACGCCTGTAACGACCTGCAGGCCCACCTGCACGGCCTCCTCCATCGCCACGGGGAGACCTTCCAGGGTGTCATGATCGGTGACGGCCAGGACTGAGATATTGCAGTCCTTGGCAAAGCGAACCAATTGTTGCGGAGAGAGGACGCCGTCAGAAGCAGTCGTATGGGTATGCAGATCGATAAGGCGCATCACGTGAGCTGTCAGCTATTTGCTGTTAGCTGTCAGCTGTTGGATGTGGGATAGGCTGCTGGTCGCCACCCGCTGTGGAAGTAGACGCTCGGGGTGGCTATAGACATTAAACCCTTCACCACGGCAGTAGCCGATCACGGTAATGCCGAAGCGCTTGGCCGCGGCAATAGCGAGACTGGTAGGTGAGGTTCGAGAGATGACAATTGGGGTCCGCATGTGGGCCCCTTTACGAAGCATCTCAGACGAGATGCGACCGGTGGAGAGGAGGATCTTGCCGGCTGTCGAAATCCCCCGCTGAAGTGCTTCGCCGTGGATCTTGTCCAGGGCGTTATGCCGGCCGACGTCCTCAGCGACAAGCAGTAGGGTCTTACCGTCGCTCAGGGCGGCGGCGTGAATGCCACGCGACTCCCGGTAGAGATATGCCTCGGCATACAACTGCTTCATGAGATCGAACGGTTGCTCCGGGCGCAAGGTCGCCTCCTCTGGGAATGCTTTATACCCCTCCATCGGCATGCCGAATGTGATACCTCCGGTACACCCAGATGTCAAGATTCGGTGACTCGGTGGGGTGAATGCCTTGGTCAGTCTGACGTCTGCCACCGCCTCCTCAGGGAAAACCTCCAGCGAGTTGACCTCGTCGAGCGCCTGGATGACCTCCTCAAAGCTCAAAAAACCCAGGACCAGGCAATCGAGCTTCACCGGAGTACACAACAACGTGGCCAGCTCCCGCCCGTTGACGAAGATCGTGAGGGGATACTCTCCCACCACCGGAATCTCTACCGTCTCGCACGATCCACCGCGGTACCGAACGATCCGATGCATGGACATCTTAGTCCCAGAGGGCACTGATGAAGTGCCCGATGCCATACCCTGCAACCGTCACTAATAACCCGATCCCCACCATCTCGAGCCCGCTGCTCCACCAGGCCTTCTTTGTCAGGAGCGTTTTACCCGCCCCGGTTGCAAAGAGGGCCGCGGCGGCCATGGCAACCGAAGCCGTGAACGCCCATCTGAGTTCGAGGAAGAAGTAAGGGAGAATCGGGAGGAAGGCCCCAACAAAGGAGGAGGCCCCAATCAGCAGGCCGACCTTGAGCGGGTCGTCGAATCGCTTCTCGATCAGCCCCAACTCCTCCATCATCATCTCCTTGAGCCACAGTTCCTTGTTCGCAGTCACGCGTGCGACCACCATCTCGACCTCATCTTCAGGAAAGCCCTTGCCCCGGTAGATCTGGCGCATCTCGTCGCGTTCCTTCTCCGGCGCCGTCTCGATTTCCAACCGTTCCCGAGTAATCTCCCGCTGGTAGAACTCTCGTTCCGATTTGGTCGAGAGATAGGCCCCGAATCCCATCGAAAGCGTTTGGGCAAAGGCCTCCGCCAGGCCGGAAATAACAATCACGCGTAAGCTGGCGTTTGCAGCATTGACCCCGGACAGAAAACCAATCGTCGTGATGAGGCCATCGTGCATCCCAAAGACGACCTCGCGAACGGCCCGTCCCCTCGGAGAATGCCAGCTCTCCTCGATTACAGTACTCCCGGCGCCAGCCTCGTTCATTCCCTCTCCGCTCGCGCTGGGTCCGACACCAACCCCCTTATTCGGCCAGTACCTGGAGTTGGATCTGCCGCTCTCTCGGTCCGTCCAGCTCGGCGAAGATAATCGACTCAAAGGTGCCTAGGCTCATCTCCCCATCCACCACTGGAATCGAAAGCTGCCGGCCAAGCAGGAGGGAGCGAAGGTGCGAGTCGGCGTTGCTCCGATCACAATCAGAGTAATTTGGATCGTTGTGGCGATAGCCGTCATGCTCATTGATCAGGCGGTCCAGCAGGAGCTGGATGTCATGGAGTAGAGCCTCCTGCCACTCATTGATGAACAGTGCAGTCGTCGTGTGAAGGGAACTGAGGGTGAGCAACCCCTGTTTGATCTCATACCGCTGAAGAAGATCTCGCACACGCTTTGTCAGATCCGTGAACTGGAGTCGCTCCTCCGTAGCCACCGTAAAGGTTTCGTGCCTGATCACCATGCATCCCTCCGTTGATTTATCGGACTCTTCACAGGGATGTCTGCCGCCAAAGGCAGCAACACCCTCTCCTCAAACCCAGACACACACCACTTTCGGCTCTAAACGCCGTGCCTCCGTACTAACTTCCCCCACGCTCGCTTTGACTCAGCTACCAGTCAGCGTGGAGATCGGGCCGTTGCTTCAGCGCCTCCGCTAGTGGCGTCATCAGGCGCTCCTTTCCGTATACGAAGCCATCCCTGTTATAGGAGGCAAGCTCGTACTGTTTCCCCAGCACAATCGCCTCCTCCGGGCAGGCCTCCTCACAGTAGCCGCAAAAGATGCAGCGAAGCATATGGATCTTGTACACCTTGGCATAGCGCTCACCCCTGGAGTAGCGCTCTTGCTCGGTGTTCTCGGCTGCCTCAACATAGATCGCATCGGCAGGACAGGCAACAGCGCACAGTTCGCAGCCCACGCACCGCTCCATCCCGTCCTCTCCCACCACGAGCATGTGCAGGCCACGGTAGCGAGGCGCAAGCGGAAGCCTCTCTTCCGGATAGGAGACCGTCACCGGCTTCCGGAAGATATGCTTGAACGTCGTCGCCATTCCCTTGAGAATCTCGGCAATCATCGTAGCCGCCCCTGGACGCAACGTACGCGACTTCCCTATGCTGTCCGTCGCCAAGGGATGTGGAAGAGGCCCTGGCTGCTCGGCCGCTCCTTGGCGATCTTTTCCTGCAGCAGCATGATCCCATGGATCAGTTGCTCCGGCCTGGGCGGACAGCCGGGGACGTAGACGTCCACTGGAACGATCTGGTCCACACCCTGAACGATGGTATAGGTATTGAAGATCCCACCGCAAGAAGCACACGCGCCCATGGCGATCACCCACTTTGGCTCGGGCATCTGATCGTAGATACGTCTCAGGACTGGGGCCATCTTACGGCTCACGCGGCCGGCCACAATCATCAGGTCGGACTGACGTGGCGACCCACGAAAGACCTCCGCTCCGAATCTGGCAAGATCGAAACGCGACGCGCCCGTTGCCATCATCTCAATAGCACAGCAGGCAAGCCCGAAGCTCGCCGGCCAGATCGACGACTTCCTCGCCCAATTGATCAGGCTGTCCAGGGTTGTGAGAAGGAGGCCCCGCTCAAATTCCTCCGCTTCGCCTTTGGAGGGCAGGATATCGTGATCCGTCAACTGAATCATACGATGTATCCTCGTAACTACTTAGGTATTTAGACTGAAGGCTGAAGGTTAGACATAATCTCGCAAGGCACAATTCAAATGCCAGAAGTTTTATGTGATCACTGCTTTATCTCTAACAGCCTTCAGCCTTCAGTCTATCTACCTGAATTATGACAATCAGCAACCGCAGTCAGCCTTGGGGTTGGGGTTCTTCAGGCTGAAGCCGGCCCCCTGTAGACTGTCGATGTAGTCGATCTCGGAGCCGGCCAGGTAGGTGTAGCTCTGCGGGTCCACCAGGACCTTGACACCGTTCGTCTCGAAGACTTGATCGGCCGTCTGGGGATGGTCGAACTCCATCTCGTAGGAGAGGCCGGAGCAGCCACCGCCGACGACGCGGACGCGCAAGCCTTCCTCGGAACTCGCCTGTGTCTTGAGCAAATCAGCCACTTTCGTTGCAGCCGACTCGGTAAGGGTAATCATTGGGACCTCCTTATTATTGGGATTGGGAGCTTTTGGTCGACGCCTCGACTCCTCGCTGAAGATCTCGCGCCGTTGGCTCACGCGAACTATAGCACACCTTCGATACCTACATCGTACTGACAAACCGCCCGCTACTTAATCCCTGCACGAGCTTGTGATAATGGTAGTGCAATATACAGTTTACGATGTATCCGCTTATAAAACTTGGCAGGGTTTCTATCTTTACTGCCCGCCACAGTCGTTGGCAATACTCGCGTCGTAACCCCTTCTCCTTCACGCTCTTAATAAGCCGGCACATTAGCACTACCGCAACAGCGGCATGCATGACCTCATACTTCACTCGCAGCCATGGATGCCGCTTCAAGTACTTCACGCCGCCCAACTGTCCCTGTCCCAAATACCCTCTCAGATGCAGCGCCTCTACACGGTTAAAGTACGCATTGGCCTCATACACCGATTGCATGGTACCGATATAGCCATCCAGCAGTTGGCGACGGCTCAGGTTGTGCGGAATCACATTTGTCCCAAATTCTGAGACATCGGACGGATCGATACGACCTTCCTTGTTCAATCGGTCGTACAGGGGTGTTTTAGGAGTGGCATAGAGCAACCCGAGCATCGCGTGAGGAATAGAGGCCTCCGAGAGGAACTGCTGTTGCGCTTGGAAGATCGTCGCATCATCGTGATCGAATCCAACAATCATGCCGCAGGTAACCTCAATGCCGGCGCGCTGAATTGTATGTACGCGATCCAGCAGGCTGCCTGCCGCCGGCCTGACATTGTGATGCTTCTTCGTCTCTCGTAACGAGTCTTCATTTGGAGTCTCAATTCCGATGAAGATCCCTTCGATGTTCGCATCGGTCATCAAGCCCATGAGCTCGTCGTCTTCCGCTAGATCGAGTGTGGCTTCCGTAAAGAAAATAAATGGATATCCGTACCCCTGTTGATACTTGACGATGTCTCTTAGCACGACTTTAATGGCAGCCTTATTCCCAATGAGATTGTCGT
The DNA here is from genome assembly GCA_031838355.1 of Candidatus Methylomirabilis sp. bin48. Lineage (GTDB taxonomy): Bacteria > Methylomirabilota > Methylomirabilia > Methylomirabilales > Methylomirabilaceae > Methylomirabilis. The sequence goes on from JANGEZ010000292.1 coordinate 16,493, forward strand.
CGACGATGAACACTTGTTTCACGTTTTGAACACGCAAACTGTCGAGTTCCGCCAGGACTTGCGCGCTCGTTTTTAATCGCGGGAGGCGCCCAAAGGTTACGATGATGTCACAAAATTCGCACAGGAAGGGACAACCCCTGGAGATTTGAATGCCCGCATAAAGATAATCGTGCATCTTGAGCAAATCAAAGCGTGGCGTGGGAACGCGGGCCATGTCCGATTTTGTGCTTTGTTCATAGCGTCGTTTCCACCTACCCGCTTGCCAATCATGTAAGAATGCAGGCCATGTTTCTTCCGCTTCTCCCACAAAGATGACATCTGCCAAATCTTCAAAGTAGTCTTCCTGGACCGTGACCCAAGCGCCTCCGACAACCGTAAAGCAGCCCCGCTTCTTCAATTCGCAAAGAATGTGTTTCATGCGGAAACGCTGAACACTCATCCCGGTCACACCAATAATGTCCATGTCCGCTAACGCGTCATAGTTAATGGACTCTACGTTTTCATCAATCAACGTAACCACATACTCCTGTGGCGTCAGCGCTGCAAGCAGCGGCAGCGCCGCGACCGGCGTGATCGCTCGTTTGCCGACGATGGCTAATGCATACTCGTGCCCCCAAAATGAAATCTCAAATCGCGGGCTAATTATCGCAATGCGAGCAATGCCTTCTCGTCCAGATTTTGTGCGCAGGCATTTCTCTTGTGCCTCCTCAGTGGCCATCTCGGTTTCCTTTTTCATAACGAGAACGGTTCGCTATCGTCTCGATGATCCCAACATACGACGAACCGCGTATCTCTCACGCCATTCCCCTTAGCATGCGCGGAGACTCCACTGCGCACCTTTTACGTCGATCCCCTCAAGCGCCATCTCGTACAAGGGTGAAAGCGCCCGCAGGCGAGCCACGTTCTCTATCACCATGGCGGAGACATGGTCCACCTCTTCCTCAGTATTCGACCGGCCGAGGCCGAAACGGATGCTGGCATGCGCCAGCTCTGCGTTCATGCCGAGCGCCAGCAGAACGTACGAGGGCTCAAGCGTATCGCTGGTGCAGGCAGAACCGGAGGAGACGGCAATCCCCTTGAGTGCCATGAGCAGCGACTCCCCCTCGACAAACTCAAACGACACATTCAGGTTGCCGGGAAGGCGATCAGTCGGATGACCGTTGAGGTGCAGGTAGTCAAGCTTGGACCAGAGGTCATTCCGTAAGCGCTCTCGAAGCGCGAGGAGCCGCGCAGGTTCGGTCTGAAGCTCGCGCTCGGCAAGGGCGCAGGCCGCGCCGAAACCGACACACCCAGGGACATTGAGTGTCCCGGAACGGCGGCCCTTCTCGTGGCCGCCCCCATCCATCTGAGGGACTAGCTTGACGCGAGGCTTTGTCATCCGCACATAGAGTACGCCCACTCCCTTCGGACCATAACATTTATGCGCCGACGCCGAGAGGAGATCGACCTGCCAGTCGTCCACCGAGAGCGGGAGTTTGCCCACATACTGGGCGGCATCGGTATGAAACAGTACGCCATGGCGCTTGGCAATCCGACCAATTTCAACAATCGGTTGCAGCGTCCCAATTTCGTTATTCGCCGCCATGATTGAAATAAGAACCGTTTCCTTCCTGATCGCTCGCTCTACATCGCCCGGATCGACCCGCCCCATTCGATCGACCGGAAGGTAGGTGACCTGACAGCCATCCCGTTCCAGTCGCTTGCAGGTGTCGAGGACAGCGTGGTGCTCAATCCGGGAGGTGATGAGGTGCCGGCCCTTCTCCCGGTAGGCGGCGGCCACACCTTTTATAGCGAGGTTATTCGCCTCCGTGGCGCCGCTCGTCCAGACGATCTCCGCCGCTTTACAGCCAAGTAAGTGTGCAACCTGGGCGCGGGCTTGTTCTACTGCCTCCTCGGCCACCCAGCCAAAAGAGTGGCTGCGAGAGGCCGGGTTGCCGAATCGCTCACAGAAGTAAGGACGCATCGCCTCGAATACCTCCGGGGCGACGGGAGTCGTTGCCAGATGATCCATGTAGATGGGAAGGGTGAACGCCATGATGTTATCCTATTCCTTCACCGTTTTCTCGAGGCTCCGCCTGCAACTCACTTTATTCTCGCTTAATTCTAAGAAAACTATTACGTAGTTGTCAATTTCAATGCTGGAGTGGCAGTCTCCGTAGAAGTATTATGCTCCACCATCCTGCCCAACATAGGATTTTTGAAAGACCGGATGTGGACAGTATTGTTAAAATCTCCCCTCACCCCTCTTTTCCAAAGAGGGGTATTCATTCTACCTCCCCCTTTGAGAAAGGGGGATTGAGGGGGATTTGAAAGCAGGAGTACAGGATAAGGATACGCGTCCAACATCTCATCATAGTTTATCCGACAAAGCCGGCCCACGACGGAGTTCACCTTACGGCACGGTGTCTGATTCTGTCTTGACAAGCACGCCTCCTAGCCGCCGCCGACTCAGCGACATCTCCAGCGCGTACGTCCCCAGGCCGACTGCGGTCCAGAATATCTGGTTGATTCGCAGGATCATCGAAAACGCCACACCCTCGCTGAAGGTAAAGCCGATCGCCCTTTCGAAGATCAACGCGCGAGTCAGCTCCTGCGTCCCAAGCCCCGCCGGAACCATGAAGATGATGCAGTCGAACCAACTGCCGAAGAACCAGATCGCAGACGCCTTAGCCCAATCGTCCACGCCGAAGACAAACCAGAGGAAGAGCCCCGCCTGCACGATCCCCATCGTAAATGCCAGGGCGTGCCAGAACATCGCCAGGATCAAATCCTTCCCCTGCTTCTCGTAGTGACTGCGCAGCCGGCCGTCCAACTCGGCAAGATTCGTCTCGATCCACTCGCGCGCCTTCCGCCCGGCAACAACCCCTACGGCACGGCCGAGAAATCCGCTGAACCACCCCTGCCGCTGCAAGACCAGAAAACCGATGAAGCCGCCCCACATGGCCACGCTCGCGGCCCAGAATGTGAGCTTCAGGCTCAGGTCTAGCGGCGTCCAGAATAGGACCGCCGCCGACCCCAGAAAGGCCATTCCGAACTGTACGATGCCGTACGTGAACTTGTCGATGATCACCACTCTCGCCGCCTCGCTACGAGAGACATGCTTTTCCAGGAGCATCACCTTGACCACCTCACCACCAAACCCAGAGGTCGGAGTGATGAAGTTGTACGCCGCTCCGGTACAGCGCATGTACAGCAGGCTCACCAGCGGCACCTTCGGGCTGTCCGGGCTGAAGCAGTGGCGTGTCGCTATGGCGCGCATGACGTCGCCCACCCCCTCCAGCGCCAGGAAGAGGACAATCCCAAATCCGAAGCGTACGACTCCATCCCACAGCTCCCGCGCTCCCGCTTTATAGATCAGGTAACTGAAGAGTACAACGCCGGCGAGCGGCACAAGAACGTGGACGATTTGGGAGCTGCGCGTATTCGTTTCCTGGCTCATTGCCGGTTCATCTAATGTTCGGTGAGCTGACAGCAGCGATTGCAGATTGGCAGGAGGCCGCCTTGCTCCGACAACATCCGCCGAAAGGTCTGATACTTGTCGCCGAACCAGATATCGAGAAACGGCTGCTCGTTGACGTTCCCCATCGAGAGCGGCTCATCCGTAAAGAGGTTGCACGGGTAGACGTGACCGTCGACGTCGATCGTCGGCTCAAGGTAGGGTACCGGGCAGTGGGTGCGCCCGAGATTCCAGTTGTAGTCCGTATAGAGTTTCGGAATCTCCGCCAATGGAATCGAGGGGAGGTGGTGAACGAAAAAGTCATAATCCTTGGCCTTGAGCCGGCGGATAGTCTGCGCGATCTCCTTCGCCTCCTCCTCGAAATCGCGATAGTCCTCGACGAACCCCGTCCAGCTCGTGAGGCCGTTGATACCGAAGTACTCTGCGACAATCTTATTATAGGCTTCGCCGTTGGACGCAGACACCCAAATCGGATTCGACTTAATGCACAGGACGTCCAGCAGCCCCTTCCCGGCCAGCTCCTCGCAGAGCTTATAGACCGACAGGGACTTATTGTGGCGCGTCATGGTGAAGCTCACATGCACAAGCGGCGTATGACGGTTGCGGCGCTGCCGCTCCACAATAATCGCCTCCAGCCCCTCCAGCATCTTATCGTACGCCCAATCTGCTTGGCGTACGAAGTTGTGCGCCTCCTTATCGCCGTCGACCGACACATGGATCGCATCGATCCCCGTGTCGATTAACTCGCCCGCATACTTTTTTAAGAGCGTGCCGTTGGTGACAGGCTTCACAAAGAGACGATGGCGCTTGAGTATCCGGAGGAGCTCGATGATCTGCGGATAGAGAAACGTCTCGCCCCCCTCCAAATCAACGTACCTGAGGCCGTGCGGCACGAGCTCCTCCACAACCCCCTCGATCACCTGAAGATCGAGTTTACGCTGGAGCTTGGCGGTATCGTAATTGAAGTATGTCCCCGTGTCGCCCCACTGGCCGCACATCTTGCAGCGGAGGTTACAGCCGTA
>JANGEZ010000293.1:0-3016 GCA_031838355.1 Candidatus Methylomirabilis sp. bin48
GGGTGAGGGAGCGTGGATGATCAGGCTGCAGCAGGTTGCAAAGGTCTATTCGCTGGGCAAGGTTCTAGTGCGGGCCCTGGATGGGGTTACGCTGACCATTGGGCAGGGAGAGTTCGTCGCGTTGGTTGGACCGAGCGGCTGTGGCAAAACTACTCTCCTCAATCTGATGGCCGGGATCGACCGTCCGACCTCTGGCGAGGTGTGGTTCGAGGGGGAGCGCCTCGATTGCCTTTCTGATGACCGCCTCACGCGGCTTCGTCGGACAAAAGTCGGAATCGTCTACCAGCTCTTCAATCTGCTCCCGACACTCACCGCCCGAGAGAACGTCGCCCTGCCCCTCCTATTAGACGGGTTGCAGGGCAGCGAAATCGAAGGGCGCGTCGCGGGGGGGCTACAGCGTGTGGGGTTGACGCACCGCGCGGAGCACTGGCCTCATGAGCTGTCCGGCGGCGAGCAGCAACGGGTGGCGATAGCCAGGGCGATTGTGGCCGGGCCGCGGGTTGTCCTGGCCGACGAGCCAACGGGGAACCTGGATTCGGTGGCGGGCGGGGCGATCCTGGATCTGATCGAGGAGTTGCATCGGGATCAAGGCCAGACGATTATCCTGGCAACCCATAGCCAGGAGGCGGTGAGAAGGGCCGGTCGAATCGTCCACCTCCGCGATGGGAAGATAGAGGGGCTCGAGGGGCCCTGACATGCATACCTGGTCGGTCATACGGCTCATCATCCTTCGCCATCTGTGGACGAGCCCGGTCAGGGTACTGGTGACCGTGACGGGCGTCACCATCGGTGTCGCCGCTTTTACCGCGATCCAGGCAACCAACGAGAGCGTCTTGCGCTCGTTCACGCGAGCCATCGATGTGGTGGCAGGTCGGGCCACGCTCGAGATCTTTAGTGGTGAGCTGGGAATCGACGAACGGCTCCTGCCTGTGGTGCAGCGGGTGGACGGGGTGCTGGCGGCCGCGCCAATCATGCAAACGGTGGCTTCCGTCGCTGATCGGCCGGGCGAAGCCCTTCTGCTGATGGGGGTCGATCTGTTTGCTGAAGATCCGTTTCGAGAATACCGGTTGGCTGATGGTGACCATCCGCCTGGGATGGAGGAGCTGCTCAGTCCAGACGCAATCTTTGTGACTGCGGCGTTCGCAGAGGCGCACGGACTGCAGAAAGGTGCAAGCCTCACCCTCCTGGTCGGGCCGAGGCGGCAGCAATTCAGCATCAAGGGACTGCTCACCCCGCAAGGGCCGGCCCGTGCATTCGACGGCAATATAGCAATTTTAGATATCGCCGCTGCCCAGGTGGCGTTCGGTAAGATCGGACGACTCGATCGGATCGATCTGGTGACGGATGAACGGGTACCGTTGGATGAGATCAGGGCACGCCTTACGAAGGTCCTTCCGCCGCATCTGACCGTTCAGCGACCAGATCGGCGGGGCCTCCAGGTGGAGAAGATGCTCAGGGCGTTTCGTCTCAACTTGACCGCCCTGAGCGCGATCGCACTGCTGGTCAGTCTCTTCCTGGTCTATAATGCCGTCTCCCTCTCGGTCCTGGAGCGGCGGCGTCAGATCGGGATCCTCCGTTCACTCGGACTCACGCGGGGTGCGGTAGCCGCGCTCTTTGCTGCGGAAGGGATGGCGCTGGGGCTCCTGGGCTCGCTGCTTGGGGTCGGCGGCGGGCTGCTGCTTGGCCGGGCACTCCTGCAGAGCGTCTCAAGGACGATCTCGGTCCTGTATGCCTATCTCCGGGTAGAAGAGATCGAGGTCAGTCCGGTCCTTCTGCTTACGGCGCTCGGGTTGGGAAGCGCCGGTGCGCTGCTGGCCTCCCTCGCGCCTGCCTATGCGGCGAGCCGGATCGCGCCGAAGGACGCGATGCACCTCGGTTCCTTCGAAAGGACCTGGATGCGCCGCTCTCCGCTCGTACTCCTGGGCGGCCTCCTGCTGCTCACCGCCTCCTTCCTGTTGACTCGCCCGGGTCCGGTTGGTGGCGCTCCCCTCTTCGGCTATCTCTCTCTGGCCTGCCTCATCTTTGGGGTCGCCTGTTTCACTCCCCAGCTCTTACGCTTCACCGGGGCAGGCATTCATTCCCTCTGTGGGGGGAGGCGGGCTCCACTGCTCACGCTTGCGGCCGGCAACCTCTCTTCGCAGGTCGGACGGAGTGCGGTCGCGGTCGCCGCCATGATGACCGCCATTGCGATGCTGGTTGGACTAACCCTCATGATCGGCAGCTTCAGGCGGACGGTGGAGCTATGGGTGGAGCAGACGATCAGGGCCGACATCCTCGTGTCGCCGGCTGCCCGCTTCGTGAAAGGAAGCCAGGCAAGGCTTCCTGCCACCTTCATTGAGGGTGCCGCTCGGATCCCAGGGATCGCTGCCCTCGACCCGTTCATCGGCCAGCGGGTGGATCTGCTTGGGCAGGAGGGATTACTTGCGGCGGGGGACTTCGAGGTGGTTGCGCGATACGGCAGGCTCCTGTTCAGGAGAGGGGAGTCGGCTACGATCCTTCGGCGTGCGAGGGCTGAGGACGGGGTGATCATCTCGGAGAGTCTCGCGCTGTCCAGAGGGCTCACCGAGGGGGCCCGATTGCCCCTCTATCTCCCCTCAGGCCGGATCGAACCCCCGATCATCGGGGTCTTCTATGACTACTCAACCGATGGCGGCAAGGTGGTGATGGATCGAAGCCTCTGGGCGAGGACGGGGGGCGGGCAGGGAGCCGACATCCTGGCGATCTATCTTCAGCCTGGTGCCGACGAGGCCGCGGTACGGCGGCAGCTTCTGACGATTGCAGGCGAGGATGGCGCGATCGCGCTCAACTCGAACCGGGCGCTGAAGGCCAGGGTCCTGGAGATCTTTGACAATACCTTTGCGGTGGCGCGCGCCCTGGAGCTGATCGCGATCCTGGTTAGCATTCTCGGGGTCTTCAACGTCTTGTGGGCCTCGGTCCTGAATCGCCAGCGGGAGATCGGCGTGCTGCGGTCGGTCGGGGCGACGAGAGCGCAGCTTCTGCGGATCGTCCTGGGGGA
>JANGEZ010000294.1:0-4568 GCA_031838355.1 Candidatus Methylomirabilis sp. bin48
ATCCCGGCACAATGGATCACCAGCAGATGATCCACGGCCTGGTGGGAACAATCCACTCCGTTCTTTCGGCGCATCTCAAGAGATTCTTTCTCATGCGGGTGTCGGTGTCGATTACCGAACCCGAGGGTTTCATGCACTATCCTGTCGATATGGGAGGGGCCCATGCCGACCGCTTTCTGATCGATATCACCCGTCCGGAGAACCGGGCCTCCGGCATAGAGGTAGAGAACCGCCTGTACAGGTTGGATCGATTCACCGTCTACAAGCTCGACACCACTCGTATGCACCGCGCGGTGAACTACGACAAGACCCACAAGAAGATCAGCTTTATCATCCAAACTATCTCTGATCTTCGTAACTTTATCGAGTATCAGCGCGAGTACATGACGGCCTACTCTACGGCCGTATCGATGAACTTCCCCGTAGCCCCGGACAGGGTCGGTGCAGCGATGTGTTGAGACTGCAAGGCGCGCCTCCGTCTTTCAAATTCCTGGGTCCGACTGTTTCTAAGTTGTGGGCTCTTCAGGGTTTCGTGTGGGTAAAATCGGTCGGTTGACTTCGGCGAGACATGGCTGTCACGTGAAGTTGAGATCGGCCATCGATAGCGAGATCGTCTTGACTGCTCATAAGGCTTTTTGTGCGCCATTGGTGCGTCGGTGGCGCATAGGACGTTCTTCAGGAAAGGAGATCGCACAGTGTGCTGTCTGACACGACGCCGGTTCCTCCAGGTCGCTGCTACATGGGCCGGCGGGATGATGCTGTCCCGCGCCCTCCCCTTTGCGGAGGCCGTCGAAGGCCGAACGATCCCTGTGCCGTCGCAACTGGGCGGTACGGCGGGCATCCTGCATGGATTAGTGACGAAGTACGCGCCGCTCCAAGACGATGGCTGGGCCTTGATGCACGGGGTGCGAGCGGTGGGCGGCACGTTGACCGTCAAGGGCGAGCGCGCCGTCGACATCCTGTGCTCCCGATTCTTGAAAGAAAAGATGGTGGCAGGGAAGCGGTATCTCTACATGCCGGTCGAGATCGAGGGACACACCGACACCTTCCTGAAGACGGTCCTGGAGGCGGGGATCTCACTGGATCACCCGTTCCAGTTGAACGGACGCCGCTATACGATCCATGACCTGTTCACAAGCGCCCAAGGACTTCTGACCTTCGATCCTCGAACCTTCGATCGAGATGATCTCGCGTGGACGTTAATCGCCTTCTCGCATCAGATGCCGCCCACCCAGGACACCTGGACCAACGCGCACGGACAGCGACTTCGGCTGACCGAGCTGATCCGGTTCGGCTTTGACGCCCTTGATGAGGCCTGCCGGCAGCTTCAGCGGACCAAGGACCGGGGCGTCATGCCGACGGAGAAAGACGCGATTCACGGCTTTACCTGTGGCGGGACCCACTTGATCTATGGGGTGGCGTCCTGTGTCGGGAACGGGTACCGCCGGGACGACTTCGTGAAGCGACTCCAGGCTCATCTGGATCTGCTGGTGTGGCGGCTCGATGCGGAAGGGTATCTGCTGGAGCGGTTCTATCGGCAGTCATCGCCTCCGCCCGGTCAGGAGCGGACCTACGATCTGTTCTTTCGTGATGCCATGCTGAAATTTTACGGGCACAGCTTCGAGATTCTGAGTTATGCGAAGAGTAAACGGCTCTTTGCGCCGACCGCTGATCAGGCGCGCGCGATTGAGCGGGCCGGGACAAAGCTGGCCCAGATCGTCAAGGGGATCGATGGGGTTGATCTGTTCGAGTTCAGGAAGTCCAACCTGCGCCTGTTTCACCTGCTGGTCGGCGACGCGTGCCACGCCTATCATGGCATTCGGATGGTGCCTGGGGTCAATCAGGTATAACAGGTGGTGTTCGATTATCGATTGAACAATGACAACCGGCCACAGCACTCATCCTCTGCGCCCGCTTGGACGTTTGTTGACCTATTGAGCAGGCCGCTTCGCAGTTTGCGCCTGTCGGTGACCGACAGGTGTAATCTACGCTGCCAGTACTGCATGCCCGAGGCAGAGTACGTCTGGCTTCTGCGTAAGGAGATCCTGACGTTGGAGGAAGCCAGCCATCTGGTGGATATCTTCGCAGAGCTTGGCGTCGACAGGGTTCGCCTCACGGGGGGCGAGCCGCTCGTCCGCAGAGACCTTACAGCCCTGGTGGGGATGATTGCGCGCAACCCGGCGATCCGGGACCTTGCCATCACGACCAATGGGATCCTGTTAGCTGAAGCCGCGCAGGCGCTGTATGACGCCGGCCTACACCGCGTGACGGTAAGCCTCGACACCCTTCGCCCGGATCGCTTCACGGCACTGACCGGAAAAGATGCCCACGCCAAGGTGCTGAATGGGATCAGGGCGGCTCAACAGGCCGGTTTCAAGGGAGTGAAGATTGATACCGTGGTCATGCGGGGGGTCAATGAAGACGAACTTGTTGATCTGCTCGAGTTCGGTAAGCAGATCGGCGCCGAGGTCCGCTTCATCGAGTACATGGACGTGGGCGGGGCGACCCATTGGTCGATGGACAGGGTTTTCTCCAGGGCGGAGATACTTGAGGTGCTTACGCAACGGTACGGCCGCATCGAGCCGGTTGTTGAGGTGAGCTGGGCGCCCGCCGATCGGTTTGTCCTGCCGGATGGGACGGTGTTCGGCATCGTCGCGTCCACAACCACGCCGTTCTGCCGTACCTGCGATAGGAGTCGGCTCACCGCCGATGGGACATGGTACTTGTGCCTATACGCTCAACGCGGGATCGACCTGCGGACGCCGCTACGGGCCGGTATCTCCAAGGCGGAGTTGGTCTCTCTCATCGTCTCCGGCTGGACCGGGCGAAGCGATCGCGGCGCCGAAGAACGGCAAGAGCTACGGTTCAGAGACGTGTTGGTCCCGGTCGAAGGACTCAGGCACGACCCGCACCTTGAAATGCATACCCGGGGCGGGTAGGTGTGGAAGGGGGCGCTATTCCCTTTTTGGAGCATTTCGACGGTGCGAAGCTGACCCGTCGATAGAATGATGAGCGGGTCCTCTACGTGTAAGAGGCCGCGAGGGAGGAAGATGCATGTTTGGGTTGGGGATTTACGAATTGCTGGTGATTCTGATCATCGTGATGCTCCTTTTTGGCAGCACGCGACTCCCGACGCTCGGCAGTGGCCTGGGCAAGGCCATTCGAGGCTTCAAGGATTCGCTGGCGGGAAAGGATGCCATCGATGTGACGCCGAAGAAAGAGAAAGGCGAGGAAAAGCGATCCCATGAAGGGAAGGCGTGACGCGCTTCACATGAAGCTGGGCGTCGCCGCGCTGTGCCTGCTGGGATTTCGTTCGGTTGAAGCGGCCAGCGCGCCGCCCGTCGCCGCCGCGGCCGATCTTAAATTCGTCCTCAATGAAGTCGCACACCGCTTCAAGCAGGACACCGGACAGGAGGTCACTCTCATCTTCGGCTCCTCAGGCACCTTCAAGACCCAGCTCGAATACGGTGCCCCGTTCCAGATGTTCTTGTCGGCCGACGACAACTACGTGTTCCAGCTCGCCGACAAGGGGCTCACCAAGGATCGAGGCGCGCTCTACGCAGTCGGCCGGATCGTCCTGTTCGCGCCACACGGTTCGCCGCTCAAAGTCGATAGTGAGCTGAAGGGCCTGAAGGCGGTGCTGGACGCCGGGCGCATTCAGCGCTTTGCCATCGCGAATCCGGAGCATGCCCCGTATGGCCTGGCGGCTCGGTCCGCCTTGCAGCATGCCGGCCTGTGGGCCGCCATTGAGCCCAAGCTCGTACTGGGCGAAAACGCCTTGCAGGCCATGCAGTTTGCCGCCTCCGGGTCGAGTCAGGGCGGCATCGTGCCGCTGTCGCTCTCGAAAGCACAGGAGGTCGCCAAGCTCGGCGCCTTCGCCCTGATTCCTGCCGAATGGCATGCCGGCGACCCGTTGACGCAGCGTATGGTGCTCCTTAAAAATGCGGGCGACGTGGCGACGGCGTTCTATCGGTACGTCCAGTCGCCAGCCGCTCGTGAAGTCTTCATCCTCTACGGCTTCGTGTTGCCGGACGAGGTCGCGCAGTGATGGATTGGGCATCCATCCGGCTCTCTGTCATGCTGGCGCTGGTCACGCTCGCCGTCCTGTTGCCGCTGGCGGTTGCACTTTCGCGCTGGCTGGCCGTCACCTCACTCACGGTCAAGCCATGGATCGAAGGACTGCTCGCCCTGCCGCTGGTACTGCCGCCCACCGTCATCGGCTATTACCTGCTGGTAGCGATGGGCAGCCAGAACGCGGTCGGTCAGCTCTACGAGCGACTGGCCGGCCACGCCCTTGCCTTCAGTTTCTCTGGGCTCGTGGCGGCCTCGGTTATCTTCAACGTCCCGTTTGCCATACAGCCGATTCAGCGAGCCTTCGAAAACATCGCGTTGGACGTGCGGGAAGCGGCGCATTGTTGCGGTTTGACGTTCTGGCAAGCGCTGTGGCGGATCGAACTGCCGCTGGCCTGGCCAGGCATCCTCTCGGCCACCGTGATGACTTTCGCGCACACGCTCGGGGAGTTTGGCGTAGTGCTGATGGTGGGCGGCAACATCCCCGGCGAGACGAG
>JANGEZ010000295.1:0-4029 GCA_031838355.1 Candidatus Methylomirabilis sp. bin48
CGCTTCTGGCGACGCTCTGGCCTACCTGGAGGCCTCAGGTCTTACCGAAAAATGGAAGACCGATAGCCGTTGGGAGGGGTTTCTTGCGTATCTTCAGTGCGGCGGGAGAGAATTAACGATCAGGGCTCGCGTCAATGTGAAGGCGCGCAGGCGGTAAGCGCCTGTGCAATCTCGGCTTTCACGTCGGCATCGGTCTCGCGAGCAAATGCCTCGTCGAGCGCCGCACGCGCCTCGGTCGTGCCGGTCCGTCCCAAGGCCCAGGCGGCATGACCCCGGATCAGTGTCTCCGGATCGGAGAGAAGATCCGCCAGAGCCGGAACCGATTCCGCGGCGCCCAGGTTGCCAAGCGCCACTGCCACGTTTCGCAGAACGCCTCGCCGCTTTGACCGCTTGAGCGGGCTCCCCTTGAACCGCGACCGAAACTGTTCTTCGTTGAGCGCAAGGAGAGGGATCAACTCCGGCGCATGAAGGCCCTCACGGGGCTGAAAAGCAGGCTCCTTCGAGGCCTCGGTGTTAACATTATACGGGCAGACTTCCTGGCAGATATCACAGCCAAAGACGTGATTACCGATCAGTGGCCGTATCTGTGCCGGGATACTGCCCTTCAACTCGATTGTCAGGTACGAGATGCAGCGACGGGCATCCAGTCGATATGGGCCGACAAAGGCATCAGTTGGACAGGCCTTCAGACACAGATCGCACGAGCCGCACCGGTCCCTGATCGGTTTGTCCGGTGGCAGCTCGAGGCTCAGGAACAGCTCGCCCAGGAAAAAATACGAGCCGTGCTTTGGGGAGATGAGCAGCGTATTCTTGCCGATCCACCCGATTCCCGCCAAGCCACCAAATCCCTTCTCCAGCACCGGCCCGGCATCGACGTAGGCCTTGCCCTGGACCTCCTCGCCGATGGTGTGTCGAATCCAGCCGAACAGCGCGTCAAGTCGGCTCTCCAGGATCGTGTGATAGTCCTCTCCCCACGCATAGCGGGAAATCCATCCCCTGGGTACGCCTGCCTGGTGTGTCTCGTGCGGGAAGGGGGTGTAGTAGTTCATAGCGACAGAGACCACCGATCGCGCCCAGGGAAGCCACGTCTCCGGGTGGCGTCGGGCTTGCTCAGTGCGAGTCAGATAGGCCATCTCGCCGCTGTACCCCTCTTGCAGCCAGTCGGCGAATGATTGCTCATGGGGTGGGTTGCTGACCGGCGAGATCCCGACCAGCTCGAACCCCAGACGGCCGGCTTCCTCTTTGATTGCCTGAGCCAACTGCTCAGGGCTCGGCACGGCCACGTCGCGCTCGTGACGGTTCCGCCTTCTCCCCCAGCAGCGCCTGGAATCGAACCGCGTCCTCGGCCATAAAGAGATTATTGAACAGGCAGTAGGTGGGGAGATCCCTTTTGCACACCATCTTCAGTCGCTCAAGGTCCTGATCGGTGTGGACGTACCGGTAGCCGGTGAGACCGTGCAGCCGGTAGTAGCAGATCGCGCCGTGAAGCGATGGCTCCTTGAGCGGATCGACCACATGGATCAGCTCTAACTCACGACAGAGCCCCAGGATCACATCTGCCGCCCAGACGCCGCGCAGCTCCCAGGCAGCTTGCCAGCCGGTGCGGTCGATGCTGGTGAAGAAGGCGCGCAGGTTCGCGATATGTTCGGACGTCGGCGTAAAGCTCGGCGGGCTCTGGAAGACGATGATCGTGGCGCCCAGGGCTGCCGCAAATGCTCGCGTCTGGGCCCAGGCCTCGAGGACTTCCTCCGTAGGCCGGAATGCCCCGTAGCACGCTTTCAGTTCAGGCGGGATCGGCTTGGCGAGGCGGCGATAGGTCGGGCTTGAAGGCTCGTGCGTGATGAGCTGCCATGCCTTCATCGTAAACTCGAACCCGGTCGGCGCCCCGGCCTGCCACCGCGCTCCCGTGCTGACCCGCGGCAACTTATAAAAGGTCTGCTGAATCTCAACAACCGGGAAGGTTGTGTAGTACTCCTGCTGTTCCATGGCGAAGCCACAGGTCCCGACCTTGGTCTGGCCCGCGAAAGGATCAGCGGTGTCGCCCTGACTCGCGCTATCGAATAGTCCCTTCATCACCATGGGGTGTCTTCGGACGGAGAAGAGGACGATTGCGGTCGGGGGCTCCTCGCACCCATCCATACTCGCAACGCGGAAAGGCCAGACACGAAGAAAGCCGAGCTGGCGACCAGGTATTCGGTGGTCAGCCAGTGCACTACCCAGGGCGTCCCAGGCGACGGGCTGACCCACAGCCACTGCACCGCCTTGATGAGGAACAGCAGAAAGCCCCCCCATGCGATAGTTGCCACGAGCAGCCAGTACCGCGGCTCAGGTGTCCGCCGCCGGGCCCAGGCCAGCAGCGCGGCCAGCAGGAGTGATGCGATGGGGATGAACCACAGAAGCGGCTCGTGCGGTACAGAACGGCCTCTGAGTGTCCGGCCAATGGCGAGCTCCAGGCCCGCGATCGAGACGACGCGATGGACCCCGTATGGGCCGGCGATTATCCAGGGCAGGAAGAAGAGTCCGAAGGGGATCACCCCCACCCACGGCACCGTGACCCAGCGTAGAGGAGAAGCTGGTGCGGTTGGTAGAGGAGCGAATGTCCCGCCGCACTGCCAACACGCGCTGGCTCCAGGCACTCTACGCGCACCACAGTCCGGGCAGGGGCTAATCGTGTGAGTACTCATCGATGCTCTTTCGCCGCGCATGAAAAGGTCTACCTCCCCACATAATTATACTGCGAAGGCCGAGGTTCTGCCAGTCAAGGTCTTTCGATCCGTCATAACCTTTAGCCTTCAGTCTTCAGCCTATCTACCTTACAGTCACTACATCAGGCTGGATATTCGATCCCATTCCGCCGTCAATTCCGCCACCCTTCGTTTGGCCTGAGCATGCGCATCCAGCATTTCAAGGCATCGTGCCTTATTCTGGTATATCTCCGGGTCGGCGAGGGACTGGGAGAGACCCTGGAGAACTTTCTCGGCCTCGGCCACCTCCGCCTCGATTTTAGACAGGGACGATTGGAGGGGGCTTGATGTCCGGTGCGTCCGGTTTCGCGCCTCGGCCTCAGCCCGTTTCTGCTCCTTCGTCTTCCGTTCCTTCGGCCGCGCCTCCTTCACCTCGGGTCCCTGTGCCAGGGAGATAGGGGTGTCGGGAGAAGAGCGGATTGTGCCCCCGGTATCCAGGTCCGTGGAACCGGGTCCGGCCTGGCCGCTGCCGGCGGCCTCTTCCGCTATCAGTTGCTTTTTATAGAGGTAGTAATCGTAATCCCCGGCATACGGCGTGGCCTCTCCATCCCGGACGTCGATGATCCTGTTGGCCACGGCCCGGATAAAATGCCGGTCATGGGTGATGAAGCAGATCGTCCCGGGGAAGTCGCGCAGCGCCTCTTCCAGCACGTCGCGAGAGGGGATGTCCAGGTGGTTCGTCGGCTCGTCCAACAGAAGAAGGTTGGCCGGTCGGATCAACATCTTGGCCAGAGCCAATCGGCTCTTCTCTCCGCCGGATAGGACGGCGACCTTCTTCTTGACGTCATCCCCGGAAAAGAGAAACCGCCCCAGAATCGCTCGCAGGAAGGACGACTCTTCCATGGGGGCGGCCAATGTAATCTCGTCAAGGACCGTGTTGGCGGGGTCCAGGAGTTCCAACTGGTGCTGGGCATAATAGGCGAGTGTCACGTTGTGGCCCAGTTTCCGTTCGCCCTTCTCGAACAGCAGGACGCCGGCCAGAAGTTTGAGAAGGGTGGATTTCCCCGCCCCGTTGGGGCCTGTCAGGGCCACCCGTTCCCCCCGGCGAAGCTCAACATTCAGGGCGCGGTAGACCGGATTGCCGTCATAGGACTTGTCTATATCGATCAGCCGGATGACCGTCTCCCCGCTCCGTGGAGGCTCAGGAAATGAGAACCGGACCCGTTTCTGCTGGGGGGCCAGTTCCGCCTTGTCCATCTTCTCCAGCAGCTTGATCCGGCTCTGGACCTGGCGGGCTTTGGTGGCCTTAGACCGGAAACGGTCGATGAAGGCCTGGGTGCCCTCA
>JANGEZ010000296.1:0-1850 GCA_031838355.1 Candidatus Methylomirabilis sp. bin48
AGGCTGAAGGCTGTTAGCCGTTGCGCATGGACCGAATCAAGGTGCTCAGAACCTTTTCGGCCTCCATCATTGTCGCATCGCATTCGGCAAACCCCTGGCTCGTCTGTGCGCGTTCCTACAGTCTAACAGCCTACAGTCTATCTACCTAAGTAGTTACGACAAATGTACGCTACCATACCGGCGCATCAGAGGCAAGCGGGGGTGAGGCTAGCGATGTTCTCCATCGCCGTTCAGTTCAGCTATCCGCGTCAGCGCCTCATGCCATGACCGAATCCGATGTACGTTGCAAGGGAGCGAGCCCTGATTCCACGGGTGGTCGAACAGCAGGACCGGGATAGCCGTTTCCGATACAGCGAGGGCCACCGCCAGCTCATCCTCAATGAAGAGATCGAGTTGTAATTCTGATGCCGCACTCGACTTATGGTGTCCCACCGGCTCGCGCGTCCTATGCATCACGGCCTCAAAGTGAGACAGTACGCCGACGCGCGTCAGCCAGTCCATCGTGATTCCCTCGTCGCGCGGGGTCCGGCCGGTGATGATATACAGATCATGGCCGTCGTCGGCCAATGTTTCCACCGCTTCTTTCGCGTGAGGGATCAGCGATCTGGACGAAAAGAAGCCGTCGTCGATCAGTTCCGTGAAAAAATCGTCGGCTTCCTGCCGCGGAATATGAGGAAACCTGTCGGCGATCCGCCAAGCGCCATCAGCAAGCTCAACATCAAGGCCAAAGCGTCTATTAAACGCCTGCAGGTAATGCGGGAGTGAGTCGGCCAGGACATCATCGAGGTCGATACCGATCTTCATCCCTGGCGATCCCCGATCCACACGGTAGCGGGACAGATGGCCCTGAAGGCGCAGAAATCGCACACCCATCGGCTGGGAGTTGCTTGAAAGAGGCCTCCCCGAATCCCGGTTGCGGCCTCCCGAACCCGATCGACCGCCCGTTCGAGCTCCTTTTCCTTTTTTACCGCCTGCCCGACAATGACGCCGCCTGGGGTCAGGAAGTGCAACTCCACCCGATCCGGCAATCGGCCGATCGACTCGCGGTAGGCCAAGGCATACAGTGCGAGCTGCTGGCTCTCCCGGGCCTCTTTGTCTGCCGCTTTTTGATCCCGGACCGACGACGACTTATAATCGATGATCACGGTCTCGCCCTCACGCTCGTCCACCCGATCCATAATGCCGGTGACGAGATCGTCACCGAGCTGAAATCGGAATCGTTTCTCGACTGACGTCGGCGGCTGCCCCATCCCGGCGCTGGCATGAAACCGGGCGAGCGCATCCCGACCTTCCTGCATCCGCCGCTCCTCGTGTTCCCGGGAGATGAACCCTTCATTAACCCAGTGGGCTTCAAAGGATTTAATCAAATCTTCAAGCGACATTGTCTGTCCGGCAAGGCGTTGAGTATTGTACGCCTGAACGGCCCGATGCAGTGCAGCGCCGTAGATGACCGTATGCTCCCTGAGCACTGGGACCCGCAGGAGATGGACATACTTGTATTTCAACGGGCAGGTCAGATAGTCGTCGATCTGATAGTGGGAGAGGCTGAGCGGTGCATCGGCCCGGATCGCAAGATCAATGGCGACCTGAGGCGGCGGCGCGTATCGACCGATGACCGCCTCTGCCGTCCCGCGCCAGGACTGCTCCTCCTCCTCTTTTGGCAGCGCCAGCGCCTCCGCCAGGAACCGGCTGCGCTTCCATTCCCGCTTTGTCCCGTAATCTCTGGCCCGCGTGAGGAACAGGTACCGCTTGGCCCGAGTCATGCCGACGTAGAACAGGCGCCGCTCCTCCTGCAGATGAAAGTCACCGGACGGCAGCGTCTCCTTAATCAGCTCATCGGGAAGCGGGAT
>JANGEZ010000297.1:0-3456 GCA_031838355.1 Candidatus Methylomirabilis sp. bin48
GAGCGGGGTGATCTTCGCCATCTGAATCACCTCTCTTTACCGGGCTTGCATTGATGTCGGAACAATGTTCTTGGGCTGGTCTATGATGATCTCGCCGCCACTTTAAGGTTGAAGGTGCCACCATCCGTTTCATGCGACGGCGATAGGCGTATTGCCGCCACGTTTCCGACCTCGCGCGGACGGAATTTTACCACTTGCCCCTATTATCTGTCTAGCGGTTGTTTCAAAACGGATAGCAAATCCGGCTTGACATCTGGCGCGCCAATGCGATAGCTTCCAACTAGCTACACGAGGGCATTATGTGAGGAGGTGTAATGGCTACTTTTCGCATCAGGGTTGACCACGAGAATCTCAAATTCAGTTCGGCCCACTTCGTACTCTTCGGCAATGGCAAGTGTGAGTCCCTTCACGGCCACAACTACAGGGCCTGGGTAGAGCTGGAAGGGTCGCTTCAGCCGAGCGATTATGTCCTCGATTTCCTCACCGTCAAGCCGCTCATGAAAGAAATTTGCGAGCGGCTGGACCACAAGGTCATGCTGCCGACCGAAAATGAGGATTTGAGGATCGAGCCAGGCGATTCGGTGGTCGGGGTGATCTATGGCAAGAAGCAGTACAGCTTTCCAGCGGAAGATGTGCTGCTGCTTCCGATCCACAACACCAGCGCAGAACTGTTGGCCAGATACATCTGCGGGGTGTTAGTGGAAGAGATCAAGAGCCGATTCGGGGGCGACGGTGTAACTGCGATTAAGGTTGGCGTACAGGAATCGTTCGGACAGGAAGCCTCCTATGAGGAGGCCTTCTAATCGCCCGCCTTTACGCGGATGAGGTCTTGGCGTGTAATGGTGCCATCGTGCAGTGCGGTGGCCAGCAACACCCCGGAGGCGCCGGCGCGCTTCAGCCGTACGAGATCCGCAACCGAAGTAATTCCGCCACCCACGATGAATCTCATGCCAGGCGCGGCCGTCGTAACCCTGCCGAGTAGTTCTGTGTCTGCCCCGCCGCCCGTGCCGATTTTATTCATCTCCAGAAAGATCGCCTCACGAAACCCAAGCGCCATGAGAGAAGTTGCTGCCTCGCAGGGGTCTCGCGTTTCAGTCGAAGGCTCTCGCCAGATGACGGCCCGATCCTTGAGGTCGATGCTACAAAGCGCCCTGTCGGCCCCTAGCGCGGCGAGGAGTTGCACGGCTGTGTCAAGACTCGCCAGCGATTCCGAGGCGACGATCACCTTGCTCGCGCCAGCGTCAAGCAGCGACTTCGCCTGCTCGACGTTACGAATGCCGGCATCAACAAGAATTTCAAGCTGTGGCTCGGAGGCAGCCATCTCAGCGATGATGGTCAGGTCATCGCCGCTGCCCATGATGGCATCCAAATCGGCAACATACACCGCTTCGCTCTCGAAGGTGTCACGGTACGCCCGCAGGAGGGCGACAGGATCGGCTCCTTGCAGCAGAACGCTCTGGATCGGTCTGTACGCCATCCGCTCTCCGCGGTGGGCATGGACCGCGACCCCTCGCAGAATATCGATGACGGGTATGACCTGCATGGCAACACCCCATACGGCGACGCCGGACCACGGCCCACGAAAAGGCATCTTCACCCCCCCATCCTCACCTCTTCCCCCTCATGGGGGGGGAAGGGACACCGCACGCGGTATCCTCCCCCCTCGGAGGGGGAGGATAAAGGTGGGGGGGATTTTCTCAGGAACACCTGTGGCGTCTGGACGATGAAGATTGTTGTGCATGAATCTATCACAGCCGGAGGGCTGAGTGGAAGCCCGGTCGCAGGAGCGCTGCTGGCAGAAGGACGAATGATGCTTGAGGCGCTTCTCGCCGATCTGCTTCCGCTGGAAGCGCATCAACTTTCAGTGCAGATCGATCGGAGGTACCTTCCACTGCTCCCTGCTCACCCAGGACTTCAGGTTATTGACAGCGGGAATAACTACTATCAATGCCTTGCGCAGATGGTCGAGGAGGCGGATGCCGCGTTCCTGATAGCCCCGGAGACAGGCGGCCTGCTCGAATCGATCACAGGGATAGTCGAGGCCTGCGGCAAGTTAGTGTTGGGTTCCAGTACTGCCGGCATCAAAGCTGCCGGCGACAAGACGCTGACATACCGACTGCTGAAGGCGTCCGGCATCCCCACCCCCAGAACTCTCCGCCTTCGGCCTACTGACGGCCCTGCGTCGGTGGGCCAGGAGCTTGGCTACCCTGTGGTGGTGAAGCCGATCGACGGGGTGGGATGCCACAGCGTGTTCATCGCGAGGCGACAATCGGAATTGGAACGGACGATCGCGGCGGCCAGGCGGGAGGCGCAGAACGCAACACTCCTCGCACAAGCCTATATCGACGGCGTTCATGTAAGCGTCTCGCTCCTCACCGACGGAAGCCGATCTCTCCCCCTGACCTTGAACCTCCAGGAGATCAGTGGACGGAGCAGGCTCAGGTACCACGGGGGAAGCGTCCCTTTTGATCATCCTCTCCGTGCCCTGGCGTTCCGTCGTGCCGAGGAGGTGGTACGGGCAATCCCGGGCCTCAGGGGGTACGTCGGGATCGATCTGGTCCTGACTGACCACGACGCGGTGGTCATCGAGGTGAATCCTCGCATCACAACCTCGTATGTCGGGATCAGAAAGGTCCTTCGGCAGAATCCGGCTGCCCTGATTCTTGACGCGATGGCAGGCAAGCTTCCAGATCCTGCCGCGATCCAAATCGTCGGGTCAGCGCAGTTTACCACGCGCTCCTGTGAAATGAGAGCCCTGGGGAGCCGGCAGTGATCCGGGTGATCGGATGGGATATCGGCGGCGCGAACGTGAAGGCCGCCCGCCTTCTGTTCACTGACGGGCGCGCCGAGAGCGGGCGCGCGGTTCGCCGCTATTTTGAGCTGTGGAACGACAGCGGCGGCCTCCGCCCACTCTTACAGGAGATCCACAGCGATCTGGGATCAGCCGACGCGATGGTGTTGACCATGACCGGGGAGCTCTGTGATGCGTTCGACGATAGGGCCGAAGGCGTGGCATACATCATCGACGCGGTGAGAAAGGCGGCCCACGGAATCCCGCTGTACGCCGTCGATCTCGAGGGCCGGCTCGTTCGCTTAGACGGGTGGAAGGTGGATCTCCTCACCATTGCGGCGACGAATTGGATCGCCGAGGCGCGGGTATTGGCGAGTCGGCAACCGGACTGCCTGATGGTGGATATCGGCAGCACCACTACTGATCTGATTCCGATTCTGGACGGAAAGCTCGCCGCACAGGGCAAGCGGGACATCGAGCGGCTGGCGCGCGGGGAACTGATCTACACGGGCGCGCTCCGCACGCCTGTTGCTGCCATCGTGTCCCAGATCCCCATGCGAGGGGTGATTTGTCGGATCTCGGCTGAATACTTCGCCATCTCGGCGGACGTCTATCTGGCATTAGGAAGGCTGAAGCCAGAGGACTACACCTGCGCGACTCCTGAC
>JANGEZ010000298.1:0-21112 GCA_031838355.1 Candidatus Methylomirabilis sp. bin48
GCAAGGGCGGGGATCTCGATCACTTCTCCGTTGGGGGGAGGTTGCGGGATGGGCCGGCCTGCTTCACGCAGAGTGATGATGTAGGCGTCGATAGCGTCTTGCAGGGCCTTTACGGCTTCCTGCTGCGTATGTCCCCAGGTCGCGCAGCCGGGGAGGGAGGGCACGATGGCGCTCCACCGGCCGTCAGCTTCCTGTTCGACTTCAATCGGATAGATAAATGTTCTCATTGACAGTCCTCTTTTAGACACAAATTATTATAAGGCGAGAAATGCGGATAGGCAACTATTAACAAATCGCGGTAGCGTACCGTTTCCCGCCCCACCCAGGCCATCACCCGCTTGATCCGGGCGTTCCGCCTTCCTCGTGAGGGAAATTAGGGGTCTGTCCCCATTTTTTGGGGCGGAGCAGCCGGCCTCCCTGAACCAGGATATGCCTGCCTGGCGGAAGACAGGGACCCCAAAGCCTCGACGATGCCAGAGTCGCTTCGGTGAGCTTCAGAAGTATTATGGGGTCCGGGCGATTTCGACGTGGAGAATCTTCAGGTCTTCAGCTTCGGCTGCTCGAAGTAACCGCTCATCGGCTGCAGCAAACGTGATGTCCTCACCGAGTGCGTTCTTGAGGCTGATGGCGGAGGCCAGATGAATAGCATCGAAACCTCTAAGGGGATGTCGCCGGATCAGATCGCGTGCAAGGAAGAGGGTGTCGTCGTGCAGTTCTACTCGGATGTAGGCCTGCCAATCGGCCTCAAAGTGCCGGCAGGTAAGGGCATACGAGGCGTCGGAGAGGTGACCTTCGCGGAGTTTACGGGTCAGGCCGGCATACACTTCGGCGTAGGCAATCTTGGCGGTTGCGATAGGCCCCTTTCGTGCCACGAGGATCTGTACCAGGGGGGAGCCCTTTTCGGAGACAAACCGCTTGATGAGGGCGCTGGTGTCCAGGTAGTTCATCGGCGATCTTCAAGGGTAGTTCTTGAAATTGGGGTTCCCGTAACCTTGGCCAGGCGGACTGTCTTCACGGGTTTTTCGGTTGGCAACGTAATTACGCCTTGGGCTGCCAGCTTGGCGAGCCTTGCCTCCAGGCTAACGACGTGCTCTGCGGACTTGATGGATTGAATGAGGGCGATCGGTTTGCCCCGTTCTGTCACGATCACTTCCTCACCTTTCTTCGTCCGCTGGAGGTATTGCGTTAGCCGATTTTTGAGTTCCTTGACGCCGACACTACTCATAGTACTCACCTCTCTGGTATGGTACGTCACAGATCTCTTACATTCCGTTCGTGGTGAGCCCTTCGACAATGCTCAGGACAGGCTTGTCGAACCCATGAACGGAACTAGCCGAAATGCTTCACCCTTCGACAGGCTCAGGGCGAACGGAATGCGTAAAGACACATTCGATGCACTTCCATGGTAGCTATCGTAGCTACTTATAACATGCCTGTCAAGGTTTATCGTGATCCCAAGAGATTGACAGCGCAACCAGTTCATTAACCTGCCATTGCTCGGCTCAAGGTTGAGCGGCCACAGAGTTTGTGCAACATTCCCGGGAAGACCAGAAAATCGCCTGCCTATGATTGCCGAACTCCGATCCTACCCCTGAAGACTTTGCCGGTATTTTTTGAGCAGCCTGATGCCTCTCACAAGAAAGTCATACGCCATGCCATGTCTGTGAACCATATAGACAGTGACTAAATCCAAAACCCTGGGCGAGGAGGCTACGTAAGGGTGTTTATTACGTGACGCAAGCTTAACGAACTTATGCAGCAGTTTCATTTTGACAATGTCTGTCAGAGAGCAGGCCTCGAGGTCAGCGTCTGGGCGAAGGAAATCCCGGCCTTCAGTCGTAGCGGTGCTTAAAGAGCATCTCAAGCCTTTTTTCATGGTACACATCATCGGAGTTTATGATGGAAACGTAGCTGCCTTTGGCGAGTTCAAGTGCTTTATTTATTGCCGCATGAGAGCCGGTATTTCTCTGACAGTGATAAACAATCCTGGGGTCGGTGTAGCGCTTTATTATTTCCCCTGTTGTATCGGCTGAGCCGTCATTTATAATGAACTACCCCGCAGCAAGCTGCGGGGTATCGTCTTCTGTTCTGGCCCGTCATTCCGTGCTTGACACGGAATCCAGTCGGGCCTTCTGGATACCGGCTTCCGCCGGTATGACGAACTCGCGGCAAGCCGCGGGGTATCGACCCTCGACGAGAATGAACTCAAAATCGGAGAAGGTCTGTGACAGCGCGCTTTCGATGGCCTGAGCCACGTACCGCTCATGATTATAAGCAGGCATTATGACGCTTACGGCCGGTCTCATCGTTTAAGGCTTCACATGAACCATGCGCGCAGCAGATGATTGCACGCGAGGCGTTTCATGCGGCGCGCCCCTAAAAATACGCGAAGAGTCCATCTGAACGCGGGAGCGGTATCCGGGTGAACCATGAGCCCTGGAACCCACCCAACTTCCGTCAGGAAGCTATCCAGTTGCTGCCGATGGCGTTTTGACAAGAAGGCGAACAGGAGACCTTGCGCGCGCGGCGACCGACGTTTATCGGAAAAACGCCCTACGCCGAACGTCTCATTGTGGTTCAACTCAAAGTAGGCTGTAGATAAGAATGATGGAGGTTTTTGAATGAGTGCTCCCCATATCTTCATGGCGAGCGGCCTGATCTCAGCGGACGTATAGGCATGCGTCCGAACAAAGTCCGACCAGTACGCGACGGAATCGATGACACCGGCCTGAAAATGCCGGATGTATGAATCATAAACGTGAGTCTCTGCGGGATCGACAAGACGTGAAACCTTTACCCCCATCTCCGTCACGTTATATCGCTCGACGCTTCCGTGAGGGGAATTACATAACATCTCGATGGGGGCCACGAAATCCAGTACATCAGCATGATTCGATACCGCTTCATTCAAATTCGGCCCAAAAGCGCTCTTCACGGCGTTGGATGGTTGGTCATTCAAATATCGAATCAATCCAAGATAATACCCGTGCAGTTGAACCGTCGGCATTGCATAGGCCAGGTTATCCTGGATGGTCCCGCGCCACCCTATATCAACAATACCGACTTTGGTACTCTGTCCAGGAAGTCCAACTGAAGCGAGATATGACGATAGGTCAGATTGCTTTCTGGAAAGCTCGCGCTCAATTTCCTGTCGCACCCAATCGTCGTTGAACAATGCCTGAACTCGCGAATCTTGCCAAGGATAGGTGATATCCTGATCAATATCTATGCCGTACGATGCAGCCTTATCTACAAACCGCGAAGGATCGATGCCCAGGGATGTCAGGAGGGCATTCATCGATTGTACGCTGTACTGATTCCAGATTCGCATCAGCTCAGTTGAGGTAAACGAACGAAGCGATCCTGCAAATGTTGAGATCCTGCTGACCTCAAGTAGCGTGCCTTCGGGCACAGAACATCCAAGAATACGACACTCAGCCGCACGCCTATAGAGCTCGAGGAAGAATTCTCCTTCACGAGTCAGAAAGAAGAGCCTGTCCACTTTCTCGGCAACCGCACATTCCATCAGATACAGGACAAAGCCAAAAAACCACAGGGAGGATTCGCGACCAAGCTCGTAGAATCGGGCTGACAGAGAACCGTCCTGGTCGTATCGAGAATCGCGAGAATCGCACAACGAATGAACGGCTCGTTGCAGAAAGTCGCCTCTGGCACGGAAACTGTCCTCGCGCATCCGGCGCTGTCGATGCTCGTTCTCCGGCATGTAGTGCGCAACAGCAATACCGATTCGTTTCGGCGATTCGACATCCGCCCAGAGATGATCCCCCACGTGGATGTGTCTGTCCGGGGTAATCCCGAGGCTCTCATGGAGGTAACGAAACAGCCTGCCGGATTTCTTGTTGAGTTTGACATCACATGAGACAACACCATCCGGAGTCATTCCATCCATGTGATGGAATGAGAGAAGCTCCTTCACCATCTCAACGGGCAGGTAGAAATCGGTGAGAAAAAGGGTCTTGCGGGCGCGAATATTGGCAAGCACATCGGCGATCGATGGATCGGCGTATGAAACATACTGCTCCTGCTCCAACTCGACTTGCCCCAGCGCGCTGCAAAGGCGTGAGATCTCTTCAGGACTGAAAGTCGTCTTGATGCCGGCCAGATAGAGCCATCGCTCATACACCTCAAGATGACGATACTCGTCATCACCTCCTTCTCGCCGGCTCTCCTCTCCAAGCTCTCTCTCTGCCTGCTGACGCAACCGGAGCAATACCCAGTGATCTCTGTGCTCTGGGGGGAGACGTCGACCGTGACAGTGCAACAGCCAGCGGCACACGTGCAACTTCACCGCATCCGGATGGCAACGCCGGCGAAGCAGCGTATCCCAGACATCCACGGTCATCAAATGGTACTCAGAGGTCCCACCCGCCTCTGCCGCATTGTGTATTTCAAGAGGCATGGGACTGACTCATCAGCCGGCGAAGGGTCCGATAGCAGCTCCGCACAACCACTCGAACGCCAGGCGGCAGAAAGGCCAACCGACCTCTATCCGGAATAGAGGAAGAGAACCCTCCGTAATTCCCATTGTGATTCCTATATGAGTGAGAGACAACAGGAGGGATTTCGTACATCGGCTCCAGCGTCACCTCTGGAAGATCTTTTCCCTGCAGCAAACGTTCAACAAGCTCCAGGAACTGGCCCAATCCTTTCTCCAGTGGACGCTCTGCCATGTATTCCAGACCCGCCCGACTCATTCTTGCAGCCAATGAGGGTTCTCCGAGGATCCTCAAAAGCCCCTCAGCTAATGACTCCGGTGTCGGATCGCAAAGCAACACCGCGTCTTGTGGGAAATCATACAGGGTACTTTCCCGGAACATTTCCACGACAGGAAGACCTGACGCCATCATCTCAAAGGGAATTCGAGAAGGATTGGAGGAGCTGAGGCATAACCCCACAGTACACTTGTTATACAAACGATTGCATTCTTCCAGTCCTAGTAGGCCAAGGTGTTTATGCTCGAACCACGGCCCACCGGGATCTTTTGAGCCGTAAAGATATATCGTCACATCGGGCATCAGATGCTTTACGATACCCAGGGCTTCCAGGCCAATCTGGGTACAACGCCTGGTTTTTTCCGGCTGAAACACGAAGCATATCGCCCGTTCTCGCCGGATGTTCGGCAACTGTCGATAGATGCCGAGATCGGCACAGAAATCAAAGAAGGCCGCCTGTATATCGAAGCGCCTTTTCAGCCTCGCAGGCAGCCATCGTCCGATAGTGATCGGATACAGCCCGTATCGAAATGAGTTTTCCGCCATTAAGAAGCCATCGCCCATAGGATTGAACCAAGCCTCGTAATCCTGGACGAAATACGCCTTAATGCACGGGAACGGCAGATCTCTCACGATCTTCGCGGAGTACCAGATTGTTGCGAAAACGAGGTCAGCCGGATGCACGTTTGACCAACCGAGTCGCACATCGTCAAACTCAAGACCGAACATCCTTGTAATATCTTTTTTCAGTGATCTCTCGAATAAGTATTGATGGTCCTCAAGATACAGCACACAATGGTGCCCTTGTTGTTGTAAGAATGCCGCATGTTGGAGAATGGTGCGGTGCCCCCCAGATCCCTCCAGCAGCGTAGGAACTAACCAAGCGATAGTGGCCATTCCAACTCCATATGCTACCGTGTCCATATCTTGATGTAGGAGCGCCGATAGCCAACGAATGAGCGCATCAGATGAAGGCACCGTTGATGCAGCCTGTAATGCCACGCACCCACGTTCAGTGTCATTTCCCACCAGAGCGATTGACGAGAAACCGCAGCATAATGAGATTCATGAGCGCCATTAGTATCAGCACCGCAATCACGGCCGTCGCCAACTGCCTCTTGGAGATCACAATATTGCCGCCGTCTGGAAGCATCGACGATATTTTGGTACCGTTCAGATACACGTTACCGGTCAGATAGATTCCGCTATTGTTATCGATGGCCAGCAGTTCCCGGCGATTGTCGTTGGAGACGATCCTATAACCGCCAGTACCCAGCCTCAACGACAACCATTTCTTTTTATCTGCGAAGCCGGGCCAGCGCAGGCCACCATAGACTTCACCTGACTGGCCGCTGTCGAGCAGAATACCCGTACCTATACCTTCGCTCCGAAAGTCTATCGCACCGCCCGAGAATAGAGGCTTGCGCATATCGAGACCGATCTGCGCCTCCTCGAAATCCATCACGATGAAACGACCGTACTTAGGTTGAATGCTGTTTTGCGCGTACAGAATGGACTCGAACTGTCCGCGTCTGAACGGCGGCTCCCGGTCGAAGTACTCGGATATTACCGAAATCGCCTGGCCGTTCGGGTTGCCGAAGCCGACGATCTGAACGCCGTGTTTGGCCTTATTCGGGTAGACGCCCGGCTTTCCGGCGTTGAGAACGTCTACCTCGATACCGGTGAGTTGGGCGTCGAAATCCGGGCCACAGCCGCGTTCCAGGTTCTTGGGTAAATAGCCTGCGACTAGCTCGCCTTTTGCGCAACTGGACCTAGCCGAGAAAAACCCACCCCAGACATTCGCCCCATTCACTACGGCATTGCCGTCCCCCCAGAAGGGAACACCATTCGCCCCTGATGTGGCATTGATGACTTCGCTCAACACGCCCTGGTAGTGATTGTGTGAACCGTGATAATTCTCTGGCGTCTGCTTCGTCAGATCGAAGCGGTGGGTTGGGCGGCCGTTCCAGAGGCGCCAGACATCGGTGGGCAACAGAACGTCCGAAATGCTCAGATTGCCTCTCAAGGGCGTTTGAAGGTTCTGATATTGGTAGATCAAACCGTCGGCGCGGGGAGATCGACCCCGCGATATTACGGTCTCGTCACCGAAAGAACGAACCGTCCGGCCGGGAAGTGGCGAATCGCCTGCCGATCCCATCGTCGGCACGGCGAGGACGACAATGCAGGAGACAAACAAGAGAACGCGCCCACCAAGATGACGGACTGACTTGATCTTATGAGCTATGTCAATAGGCATTTGTCTTCCTCTGGTAGGGTTTCAGCGTTCGACAGCCGCTGTTGCAAGATCGTGCGGTGCCCCCCAGATCCCTCCAGGAGGTTTGGCACAAGCCATGCTATAGTTGCCATTTTGGCTACCTACCTATCGTTGTGTTGGGGGTCTTCTGAATTAAACCCACACCACAGCCGTCGGCATACGCGTACTGCCCGGGCGAACCACCATTCACGAAGCCATTCAGTATTAGAAAAAAGAGCCCGTGCGCGGCGCACCATTCTGTAATAGCACGCAACGGGCCGCCTTGCTTTGTCATATCGAACGTCGAAGCGAACCGTGACACATCATGAAGGACTAAGAGACCGCCAGGTTCCAGCGCAGGGAACCAAAGATCGAGTTCGGTCAACGTGTGCTGGTACTGGTGTGAGCTGTCAATAAAAACCAGTTGGATGCCGTTACCGCTAAAACACTGCTGCGCGAGGTGGGGCAAATCCAAACCCGCGCTATCGGATACATGGAGAACGACCTGATCTATAAGACCTGCTCGAGTAATCCAACTCCTAGTGTACTCCGTAACATCGGCGTCCATGTCGATAGAAAAAAGACCTTTGCGTACGCCCATCTTCCTAAGCATGTATCCGATCAGAAGCGTGGAATAGCCGATAAAATGCCCGCACTGCACGATCCGCGTGATCCCACTTCCCATAATAAAGCCCTGTAGTACTGAGAGCGCTGGTACGCCGCATTCACCAGTACCGAGACCATAACGCATATCGGTATCCATGAACCACTCTTCCATGACCTGCCATTCGTCTTCACTCAGAAAGCTATAAACCGGTGGCACGTAGGAATTATTATGCATGTGATGCCACCAATAGCGATTACCCGGCCGGTCCCGAAAATCGAGTGATCGCATTTGTTACATTTTTGCCTTGTCTAAGAAGTTGGATGATCGTCTTCGCCCAAAAAGGAGGCGCAAGCGTATGAAGGGATCAGCATGGAGCAAAGAAAGCTCTTACCTGATTTCGTGAAGCTCGTTGCGCAACTCAGCGATCCATCGGTCGCGGATGTCGATCTCCTGACTCATCTGCTGCATGGCCGTCCAGCGTTCCTCCACCATCTGCGCTTGCGCCGCAATGGTCTCGTCCCGCTCGCGGATCATAGCCTCCATGCGCTGCATGGCCGTCCAGCGTTCTTCGATCAGGACCGTTTGAGCAGTGATAGTGTGCTCTCTGCCCAGGATGTGTTGCAAAGATAAAAACAGACCTGTGGGCAAACCCAGTTCGCCGGCCAAGCGCTGCAGATCCCACTCTGTATCGCTGGTGGTCGCCAAGTCCAGAAGTTGCGCCCCAGATACACCCGCCATCCGTTGCACCAGACAATACAGCGTCGGAAGCGGCAGAAAACTCTTATTGTGAAGCAGCGCGGCATACGCATTGCGTCCAGCTCTACTCGGATTGTCTGTTGGAGTAAGTCGCTGTGTAAGCGTCCAGATCGCCTTGGCATGCACAAAGGCATTCTCGCGGATGTGACACCAGATGTCGCTTTCCGAGATGGTATTCGAGCCGTGAACCCTATAACTGAGCAGGTTTTCACGGACCCAGATTGGCGGACAATGCACCGTTGCCCTGAGAGCCCAGTCCCAGTCGTGGGTATATCTCAGCGCGGCGAACTCACCCACGGAATCGTATAACGCTTTTGAAAAAAAGAGGTTGGAGCTGGTCATCGCCACGTTGCCCGCGAAAAACAGGCTCTCTAATGGTGTCTTTTGGCAACGTTGCTGAAGCATCTTGTATTCATCGGCCCTCTCGTGTTCCGGCGCCGGGTGTCCTTCATCATTGATGAATTCCAGATCCGAAAATACCAATGCGCCGATTCCATGAACCTGTTGCGCTTCTTGAATCAGCACCTCAATCCGTCGACCGTGGAACAGATCATCGGAATTGAGGATGGCGA
This sequence comes from Candidatus Methylomirabilis sp. bin48, assembly GCA_031838355.1. Lineage (GTDB taxonomy): Bacteria > Methylomirabilota > Methylomirabilia > Methylomirabilales > Methylomirabilaceae > Methylomirabilis. The sequence goes on from JANGEZ010000298.1 coordinate 8,923, forward strand.
TGTATTCGCCGGATGCCTGATGGATACCCACATTGATTGCCGCATGAGCACCGTTATTTTGTTGGGTCACAATCTTGACGCGCGGATCTCCCGCGTAGCGTGTCTGCAGCAGATCTACACTATTGTCCTGGCTGCCGTCATCGACGACAATGACCTCCAGATCCCTGTACGTCTGGGACAGACAACTGTCAACCGCAGCCGCCACGTACTTCTCGTGGTTATACGACGGAATTACTACGGTAACTAATGTGTTCATATTCCTTGTCAGCTAGATCTGTGTTGTGAGCCTGCTCGTCATATCTTTGCGTGGGGGAGATATTCGTAAATATGATCGTCCGGAGAGACCTGTCAACGGGGGAGATTGCCCATCAGCAAATCCAGGATAATATCGTACTCCTTTTTAACCGTTATGAAAGCGCAACAATACTGCGCCCGCAATAATGATCATCCAGTACAAGACCTGAGAGCATCTCCCGTTCCGAACTCGACATAGATTCCGCTATGAATTGCTCAACCCTCTTCATCTCCATTCCAACCCGTTTACTGCCATTGACACACCAATGGGCCCGATCAGAAGCGTGGTCATGGGCAGCACGTCCCAGTGTCGTGAGTCACAAGGTTCGCTCGTTGGGAGCGATATACCATTTTATGCACCGTCCACAAAAATTGCTGGCCCCATCGGCACTCGTATGTTTCACGTCTGCATTTGCAAGGCGCATATTTTACTCGAATACAGCTTCCCTCTCTATCTGATTCATAACTAAACGATAGGCGTTTTCATGATCCGATAAAACGCTGTCCATGCGAAAACGTTCCGCTGCCTCTTTTACGGCACTCCTCGCATATTGATATCGCACATGGTCAGACGCGAAGTCAGCAATGATTGAAGCGCTTTCGGAAATAGGTACTTTCCAGTCCTGCAAGGTAATCAACGCGCCGGCGACGCCATTGCGGGTGGTAAGCATGGCGCGAATCTCACCGATATCACTGGCAACGACAGGCTTACCGGCACACAAGCACTCGATAATGGATAGTGGGACGCACTCGCCACGAAACTGAGACGGAAGAAAGCCTAAGTCCGACATCGCAAAGTAGTCCACAGGGTTGTCCGCAAAGCCTAGAAGATGAACAAAATCAGGTACCCCCTCTGATCGCAAGGCGGAAGCTACGGGTCCGTCGCCAAGCAACAACAAATGTATTGCCTTTCCAGAGAGTTCCCGAGCAGTACAAACGATCTTTATCGCCTCATACCATCCTTTTTCAGAAATTGCGCGACTCGCCAAGCAGAGCACAAAAGCGTCGCTGGAAATGCCCAATGTTGATCGATCGATGACGCGGATGGCCGTCGGCTCCAGGCCGTTGCCAATTTTGACGAATCTTTCGGGGCGGTAATATCCTTTTTTCTTAAATACTGTAAGGTTCTTGTCAGCGATGTAGCACCACAGATCCACGCTGTTGACGATCGCCCCCAAAGTGTGCTCGATCTCACTATCGCTGAGAATCTCATACATTCCATGCATAGTCGCTATATGTCCTGTCCGGTATTTCATGTGTACGATATTTGTCGCGAAAAAGTGCTCCGCCGATGCGTGATGAGAATGTATCAGTTCGATGCCAAAAGCTCTGATCAATTGATCGATCGATCCGATCCTCGAATTACACTCGAAAACAGGAATATCCGAATATAGCAATTGTCGGATCTTGAGGTTAAGAGACTCACGATTATAGTTGAAGAACGTAACCGCATATCCTCTCTTTTTTAGTCCGTTCGCCAGCCTAATTGGGACAATTTCACCCCCGCCGGTAGAGAACGAATAACAAGCCATCAAGATATTGGGCCGGCGCGCTGACTTGCACGCGAGTACACGTTCCTTGTCATAAAGCTCGATCGGTAACGGTTGTCCCGGCCGGCTAAAGGTGTCTTGCCAAAATCTCTCTACAAATGCGTGGTGACGTCGAATGACATCATTAGAGACATTGTAAAGTTCAACAATTGTTCTCGCTACGGCTTCATGCTCTTTATAGTAAGTTTCGTTCCGATAGGTGCCGGCTGAGGAGTTAGCGTTATGAAATCTATAGTAATTCACAGTAGAATTGGTAAATGCGATTTTCCCGCCTCGTATGATATGAAGATAAAATATCCAGTCGCCGCAAATCTTCAGGTTTCGCCAGTTCTCGTCGTCCAGTAAGGCGCAACTGACCGGGCGGCGAAATACGGCGCTACTAACATTTGGAATGGTGTTCTTGAGCCCAAGAGCGGTTGCCACTTCGCTGTGGGAAGTCACAATATAGTCGGATTGCCATTTATCTTTGTCGACATCGCACACATAATTATGAAAAGTAAAAGCAGTGGCATTTCCGTAACCATCCACAAATACCGACCGAGCATAAGCGAGTTGAACAGTCTCGTCTGCGAACAACGGTACAAGTTTTTCCAAGAACGTCGTCTCGCAAAAATCGTCACTTTCGGCGATCCAAACGAGATCCCCGTCGGCCATTTCGAAGCCTTTTTCCCATTGGTCAAATACGCGGCCGCTATTTTTATCGTTAAAGCACAATGTGGTGTTGTCACCGTAGGTAATCGCGTAATCCCTTAGTATCTCGCGGCTCCAGTCCGAGGAGCTGTCATCGAGTAATATGACATCGAAATTCCTGTAGGTTTGATTATAGATGGACTCGAGCCGCTGTTTAAGAAATCCGGCATGGTTATAATTAGGCACGATCACCGTTACCTTGGGGCGGAACGAGGCGTGGGAATTTTCGAAGCGCTCGCTCGGATTAAAGTTATCCGGAAAGCAGCTTCGTCCCCTCGTTGAGGTCGTTTCAGGATATTTTAAAGACGACGAACTCTCTGCCTCAGCGAAAACCTCGACTATTTCATTCTCAACCTTAAATAGTGGTTGCTCACGGCGTTGCAAAACTCTTGAGAGAAATGCGACAGCGCCCACAACCTTTCGAGCAGCCAGGTTCCAATAATAGCGGAAGGCTCGAAGAGGCCTCGTGAAAGTCCATGATCTAGACCCGTACACTTGAGCCAGTTCCTGTTTCAGGAACAGGATCTGCCCGTCGCGATCGGCCACCGCCTGGGTGAGGTCGGTGATCTGCCCGTCGCGATCGGCCATCAGTGCGCCAATCGCCTGCTCTAGCTCTTGAATCTGCCGATGTTGGACAAGCAGACGCGCCTGCACCTTGGCCTCCCGCTCCTGGGCGAGGGCCGCCGCGGTTTCGGCCGAGACGGCGCGAGACTCTTGTTGCTCGGCCTGCGCAAGAGGCGATTGGGGGAGCACCAGAGTCTTCTCGCGCTCCCGCGCCTGCTGTTGGGCGTGCGCGATCAGCTTCAGATAGGGCGTAGCAGACTCTCTCTTCGGCTTATGAGTGTGGGTGGCATCTTCGTAGATCTTCTCAAGCGTGGCAACATGGGCCTCCATTGAATAGAGCGTATCTGGCCGGATGTTCCTGCGCATCATGTCCAACAGCTCCGGCTTATCCAAGATTTCCTGGAGCCGTTGGGCCAGATTCTCTGCATCCCCAGCCCGAAAGGTCAGGCCGGCCTTCCCGATTCGCTCCGAGAGGGCGCCACGGTCCGAGACGAGGGTCGGCAGCCCCAACTGTAACGCCTCGTCAATGGTAAACGAATAGGATTCACTGGTAATGGAAGGGAAGACAGCGAGGTCAAGGTTGAACGCCTGCAGGTCGGCCGACTGATAGGCGCCATGGAATTGAACTGAGAGGCCGCGCGCGAGATCGCGAAGTCGTTCCCCGTATGCCTGTTCTAAGGCAGTTCCGATCAGATGGACCTGAACGGCAGATGGATCGTCCAGACGATGCAGCGCCTCCAGGAGCAGGTGCGTACCTTTATGGTACAGGAAATAACCCCAATGCCCGATCTGCAGCGGCCGATTTGGGAACGCCGACAGCCCCGTTCGCCTCTCCTGCGCCATGAGGGTCTGGAGACTTCCATGCGGGAGAACAGTCAAACGGTTCTCCGGAAGCTCAAGCAGCTTAAGCAGCAATGAACGGTGAGCCTCTGACGGTACGATGAGGGCCGAGGCCAGTGCAAGCTCCTCCCCTATCATCTGTTGACGTAATGTCAGCGCAGCAGCGACCTCCAGATCCGTCTGCCATTGAGTTCGCTCGACACAGTGCAGACATGGTGCGGTCAAGAGGGGTTCTTTGCAAAACGACCCCTCTCGGTGGATCCGATGGATTCGTGGGCAGGAGGTCCACACATCGTGCAGCGTCACCACCACCGGAATACTTAGGTCCGCGCAGATCGCCACCAGGTTATTGGTTAATTGGTGCCAGTGATGCACATGAACGATATCCGGCCGACACGAAGCCAGGGCACTTCGCAACGTTTGCTCCACCTCCGGATCGTATCCGTCCATCCATCCATAATCTCGTCCTTCCGCACGGTAATACCGCGTCACATCGAGACCGTCCTGCTCTGTCGTGACGGTCGTCGCCTTCGCGGTCGACTGTCCCGTCCCGGCGAACACCGCCACCGTATGACCGCGAGATCGCAACTGCGCACAGACAGCCTCGCAGTAGCGCTCTGTGCCCGCGATCGACTCGGGTGGAAAGCCGTGGACGATCTGGAGGATTCTCATGATTGGCTACCGCGCCTCAAATGCCTCTACGTAACGGGCTGATGGCAGATGGATCGTCCGGTAGGCATTCAGGCCGGCCACCATGTAGAGGTAATCGTTGTAGCGTAGCTGGCTCTCGTACTGTTCAACCGCCTTACGTTTCATCTCCCAGACAGAGGTGATGTCGATCACGTGTGATGGCCGAATCGTCGCCCAGATCTCATAGCAGAAGTCTCTGACGGCCGGTCGATAATGCTGTAGTGCGGACTCAATGGCCACCCCAAGAGCCCAATGATCCGGGTGGATCTCGTTGATCGATGGCCGATAGAGGATATCCGGTCGTTCGATCGCAAGTAACGCCCCGATTCGCTCCGCCAGCTCAGGAGTGGGGGTGAGTTTGCCGTCCGGGTAGTCCCAATGTTCCAGGTCGCTCACCCCGAGGATGGCGCCCGCTCGTCTGCTCTCCTCGCGTCGCAAGGCAGGGTAGTCGCACCCCACATAGTACCCCTTCGGGTCTCCAGCGGCCCCATCGGTCACGATGACAACTTTAACCTGATCGCCTTGACGATGGTGAAGCGCAATCACGCCACCGCACCCCAGGCTCTCGTCATCGGCGTGGGGGACCAGGACCAATACACGTCCTTGTGGCGGGGCTGTCAAGACCTTAGGAGGCTCAGGCGGCTTCATCATTCAATAAAGGCTCTTCCGGAACTCGTGTGGGTTGCTTTGTCCTTCCCTCTCCCTCCAAGAGGGAGAGATACACTCGTGTCTGATATTTTACACGCTTGCGGTTGCTTTGTCCTTCCCTCTCCCTCCAAGAGGGAGAGGGTGGGGGTGAGGGTGGGACAGGGCCTTCTCAATCGCCTGCAACACCGCCTCAAGATTGCCTAATACTTCGTGATCCCAGAACCGGAGCACCCGATAGCCTCGGTGAATGAGGAATTCCGTACGTCGCTCATCGGCTGGGATGTGAGTGGCATGGTGGCCACCATCGACCTCCACCACGAGCCAGTGTGCCGGACAACAGAAATCCGCAATGTACGAACCGATAGGATGCTGACGGCGAAACTTGGCGTGATGAATCTGTCGGTCGCGCAACTGCCGCCACAGCACCCGCTCACAGTCGGTCTGCCTCCTTCGGAGTCCTCCGGCGAGCCCACGGCTCATGACCCCCTCACCCTGGCCCTCTCCCCCCAAGTGTGGGGAGAGGGGTCTCTTTTGCTGCCCTTTCTCTGTAGAGGATGGTTCGACTTGTATTGTTCTCCCCCAGGTGTGGGGAGAGGGGTCTCTTTTGCTGCCCCGTGCTCCCACTTAGGGGTGAGTGGTCTTTGAGGCCTTTGATCCATGAGTTTTACCCACACAATGTCCGGAAGAGCTTCAATAAATATCCGAATCGCCCATCGTGTAGTACCAGTGCGCGTTCACCCACTCCAGCGAGACATCAGGCACTTTGGTCAGGGCCACAAGGTGATACAGGGTGGGCTCAGGCCGGTAGCCTCGCTCCAATAACAAATGATGGGGCCAGGCAGTGGCCGGAAACCACGCCTGCAACTGGGTCATCCCTGCCTCACGACTGCGCCGCTCACAGTGGTAAAGCAACAGATCGGCCGTCGACGCATCCCCGGGCGGCACAAGCCAATCCACCAGACAGGCGATCGGCTGATCCCGCACACCGAGGCGCAAAATTGCCGCGCCGGCGAGATCGGCGTCGAACCATCGACGCGCCGCGAGTAACGTGTACCGAACGTCAGGGCAATCGGCATATCGCCAATTGAGATATCGGGAATCCCGAACCGTCGCGACACCCAACCCTGGACCGATCTGAGCCCATAATCGATCCGCCTCATTCCCGAAGCGATCGATCGCGTCGACCCTCAAGCGTCGAGTGCGCCAGGAGGGTCGTGTGCCATCCTGACCGTCGAGATCCAGGACCAGGCACATGACCGGGTGCAGCGGAACGTACCCTGCCACCCGCTGACCGATCCGAAGCGCCTCCGGCGTCGGAAACCCGTATCCGATCGGCACCTGTCCCGATGCCAGATAATCGTTGATATATGCATCGGCCAGTGTCCCGAATAGACCGGGCCGCTTGAGACCACGTCGAAATCGAGGGTCCACCGCGACGTCGATGATCTGGGTAAAGATCCGGGTCCGCTCTCCGTAGATCGCCCTTGCCGGCAAGCCCACGTACTGCCCCACGACCTCCCCGGCCGGCGTTTCCGCCAGCCGCATAAAGTAGCGGCCGACTGGGTTAGCCTGAAATTTCCAGCGCCAATGATCGAGGGATCGAGCCACGCCGAAGACGCGCTGAAAAAGATCAAAGATCCGGACTTCATCTCCTGACTGGTAGGGGCGGATCGTCCACCGGCCGGCCGGATCCTGACAGATATCGCCGTCGAGGGCTGCAGCCGGTTGCTCACGCACGTGACTGTCCTGGACGCACGACTGCCGGCGTCCCATTGACGGCCACCGCCTCCTCCACCTCCCAGTGATGTTCCAGATAGCAGAGTCCCAGGGCCTTGATATTGTGAATCACGTCAAACTTGAACTCCCGCGGCCGGCGATCATAGATGTGCAGGCCATGCTCGTCCAGGAGGGAGACCGAGACATCATAACTCCCCGCCAGCAGCGCAAGACGAGGAAAACGTAGTTGGACGCGGCCCGAACAGGTAGGGGGAGACACATCGGCAACATGAGTACCCGTCGCAAAAATCTGCACGTCGTCGTTCCGATGGATAAGCACCGCTACGTGGACCACGGTCGGCGGCTGCGGCACTTCATACTCAACGGTAACGGTCAGATCCTCTCCCGTCACGAATTGATCCTGCGGAGTATCGTCCCCGTCTCGACTGAGCTGCACGCGGCAGATCCAGGGGAATGCCGTTGGTCCTCGATCCAGGGCGGGAATCGACTCCCTCGGAATCTCCCGTTCACGCAGATAGCTCTCGTAGCAGCCGACCACTCGCGACGCCTCGCCGGCCTCGGCAATTCGACCGTCTTTCAGCCACAGGGCCTCATCGGCAATCAATCGAATCTGATAGAGGTTATGGGAGCAGAAGAGGATCGTCTTCCCGGCCTTTCTAAACGCCTCGATGCGGTCGATGCAGCGCTTCTGGAAGTACTGGTCCCCAACCGAGAGCGCCTCGTCAATGATGAGCACGTCGGGATCAACGCTGGTAACGACCGCGAACGCCAGGCGGACGTACATGCCGCTGGAGTAGAGCTTCACCGGCCGATCGATAAAGTCCCCGATCTCGGCGAACGCCGCAATCTCCGGAAGCCGCCGCGCCATTTCCTTCGGCGGGATCCCCATGATGGTCCCGCTCATCAGGGCGTTTTCGCGACCCGTAAACTCAGGATTGAAGCCGGTGCCCAACTCCAGGATCGTCGAGACCCGCCCGTGTGTCCTGATCTGTCCGGAGCTGGGCCGCAGCACACCGGCGACAAGCTGCAACAGCGTGCTTTTACCGGCTCCGTTATCGCCAATAAGACCGAGCGTCGACCCACCACCAACATGAAAGCTCGCATCGTGAAGAGCCCAAAACTCCTGGTGATACCTGCGGCGACCGCGACTGAGAAACTCTTTGAGACGGTCTTGGGGATTCGCGTAGATCCGGTAGACCTTGGAGAGCTGCTGGGCCTCAATGGCGAACATCAGAGCACGTCGGCGAAGGCGGGTTGCATCCGGGTAAAGACACGATAGCCCACAAGAAAGACGACCGCACCGATCGATGCCAGGAGGGCGACGCCCCCCCATTCCGGGAACTGCCCCTTGAGGATCAGGCTCCGGTAGGCCTCCACCAGGGCGTACATGGGGTTCACGGCTAAGAAGATCCGCATACCCTGGGGAACGACCGATGGCGGATAGAAAATCGGCGTCAGAAAGATACCGAGGGTCAACATCACCCCCAACATCTGACCCAGGTCTCGAATGAACACCGTCGTACCCGCAATGATCCAGGCCAGCCCAACGGTCAGCACGACCTGCAACAGAAGGATCACCGGCAACAGAAGCACTACAGGCCTCATCGGATGGCCCGTGAGGAGTAGCGCGGCCAGCAGAATTCCGAATCCGATCAACTCATTGACGATTCCAGCGATCACCGGATAGATCGGAAGGATCTCTGAGGGAAACACGTTCCGCTTAATCAGATTCGCATTTTCAAAAATCACACCAGTAGAACGATTCAACCCCTCAGCAAATGCGTTCCACGGCAGCAACCCGCAGAATAGATATAGCGCGAACTCCTCTGTCCCTTCGCTGGCGCCCACCCGGACCTTCATGATGGTTGAAAAGACAAAGGTGTAGAGCCCCAGCATAATGAGCGGGTGGATAACCGACCAGAACAGTCCGACTGCAGACCCCTTATAACGAGCCAGCAGGTCTCGTTTGACGAAGCTCCAGATAAGGGTTCGATGCCGGTACAACCCGAAGATACGTCCCACGCCAGCTCCTTATCTACAGCCCAAGTCAGGGTTGATATCAGGCAGCTCTTGCTGCACCAGCGTCGTCTTTCCGGCTCGCTCGACCGCGCACTCATCAAAGAGATGGAAGTGGCTGGCATCGCACGTGCTGCACAACGCGATCTCATCGTATCTCCCCGTTTCGTGAAGCCGTCGTGCGCGTTGCAACAGTCGCCCGTTCCAGATCTCGTACAGACTTTCATCGGGGAACCGGCCGATCACGGCATCGCCCCAGTTATCCTCACAGCAGAGGACCGCCGTGCCATCCCACCCCATAATCATCTGCCGATAGATCAACGGGCATGGTCGACGCAGTCTTACAGGAACGCTCGTCTCTCTTCGCACCGGTCTTTTCCTGGAGACGGTGATCGATTCGACATGACCCGCCCATTTTTCAACAAACATCTTCACATCCGCCTCTTCATGATTGACCATGCGCAAGGAGACAGACGGTTTCCCATCGGTCCTGATGGCTAACAGGAATTTGATGTTCTCTTCCACACGTTCAAGCACTGCGCCCTTTCTGTAATACTCGAAGACGTCCTTTTGTGCGCCATCAACGGAAAAGGAGAGCGTGTCAACCCCAAGTTCGACGGTCGCCTTTGCCTTGTCCCGGTCGAAGAGGGTCGCATTACACAGGAAGCCGACCGAGATATTGGCTTTGCGCTTGGCAGCACCGACGATATCAAAGAACTCAGGGTGCAGGAGGGGTTCCCCTGCGCCATAGACGTAGAGACCGATAGGCACGGGCCATGACCCCAACTCCTCTATCGCGCCGCCCCAGACCTCTTTGCTGATATATCCGATCGCCCGATCCCGCTGGACGCCCTCGCCCCACACCGAACACATCCGGCACCGGAGGTTGCAGGCATTCGTCGGCTCCATAACCATGCTCTGAGGGAACTGCGGCGCACTCAGGCCTTTGGCTCGCGCAAGAGCACTGGTAATTTGTTGCAGCAGTCCCATCAACCCACCCGAATCTCGATCAGGCTCTGATAGGCCGGATCTCCGCGATCGAGCTCCTGTAACCGGTGGTTGTAGTACCGGTTCACCTCGCGGCAGGCGTCCGGTTTGAACTGTTGCATCGCGCTGAGCACAAGCGCCAGCAGCCAGGTATTGCACCGGGTGATCGGCTCCACCGTATACGACAGGCCCCGATCGCGCAGCCAGGCTTCAACTTCAACCAGGCTGGGGAGGCCCATCTGCAGGTGCTCGCGCAGATAGGGATTGTCCGGCGCCAGTTGACTCAGAAACTGATCGATCTCAGCAGCAAACGGACTCTCAGAGAACGGGCCGGTCAGATAGACGCGCCTTCTTGCCACGCGGACCAGCTCCGCCAGCAGCGTCGCCCGGTCGCTCGCAGGGATATGCTCCAGCACGTGATGGCAGGTCACGACATCAAACGAGCGGGGCGGAAACGGCAAGGCTCGACCGTCCAGCCCCGTGGTTTCCAGATCGGCCACCGTCACCCGATTCCCCGGCAGGAAGGCAGAAAAGAACCACTCGCGCCCGCCCACGTCCAGGATGCAACACGGATCGTCTCCTAACGCAACGATGCGATCGGCCACCAACTTGAACCGGGCATACATCTCCAGGTTCAGGACGGTAAGATCGCGACTGAGCTCGGCGAACCGCTGGACGGCCTCGTCCCACCCTCGATACGTTCGAGCGTCCTCCGGAGGCAGGCCTGGCGAGATGACCACCTGCAGATGTGCGCCCTGGCCACAGGCGAGAAGCGGCTTGACCTCCTCGATCAGGTCGCATTCGCTGTGGGGCGACGCCAGCCGCAGGCGACCGGCATCCAGATCACCCTGGATCGCGGGTGCGCGGCTAAGTACGGTCGCAAGAGCGGTGGCACTGAGGTCCACTACGAGCGTTGGCCAGACTTTCCCCGCCTGACCGGGATACCCGACCAGCACGCCGGCGCCAAGGACCAGCCTCGGTCCCGGATGACCCAGAATGGTCCGCCAAAAGTCTCCGAGCACTTGCCCGGCGACGTCGCTTACGCCTTCTCCCACGTCCAGATGCCCAGCGGCGTGAAGGTGTCGGGCTCGATCACTCTGGTGTAGTAGCGTCCCGCCTGCAACCGATCCCAAAAGCCGGACGAGAGGTGAAACTCGCGGCCATGAAGAAAGCCGGCGGCGGAGGGAACAAAGAGCGGGTCGTACCCGATCTGGGTGAGGAGCAGGGAAGACGCTCTTCCGTCCGGCACCGAAAAGCACGGCGGCGTCTGACACCGCCCCAGGTCGATCACATCCGTTTCGCTTGCCAGTCGTCTGCGCCGGGCAAGTCGCTCCCCTGCAGCCTGCACCAGCGCGTAGATCACGGTTCCGACCCGGCCATAGTGCGATCGGATAAAGCGCGCCTGCGACTGTCGCGCGTGCCGCTGCGCTGTACCCGATGAGGACTTGGCGCTCTGGTTGTAGTAGTGCACGATCTCCGCGCCCGGTACATGATAGAGCTGATACCCGGCCTGGCTCACCCTCCGGCACCAGTCCGTATCTTCATAGTACAGAAAGTACCCAGGATCGAACCCGCCTACCGTGTCCAGAATCTGTCGGGATGTCATCAGGCAGGCGCCGGAGAGCATCGACACCGGTATCGGCGTCCCGCTCGACCAGCACTGTAGCGCTCGTCGGTGCCAAGCCCGACTCATCCGCGCTCCTACGCGGCAAGAGCATTCGGCAAGAATCCGCTGGATAAAAAAGGACAGGGTCGGTGGATCCCCTGGCGGCAACTGCCACTGCCTGTCCGCATCGATCCAGATCCGTGGTCCCACCGCGCCCGCCTCCGGGTGCTGATAGAGATGCCGAAGCATGGTGTCGAGAGCGCTATCCAGTACAACAGTATCCGGATTGAGGAAGCAGAGGTATCGACCTGCAGCCCGCCGGATCGCCTGGTTACAGGCCTGGCCGAACCCCAGATTCTGCGGGTTCAACATTTGAACAACGTGGGCAGGCAGGCGCTGCAGGTGGGCGCGATCGGCCGGCGAAGAGGCGTTATCCACCACCAGGATTTCCAGGCGGCCTTCGCGCCCATCGGCCGCAACGAAACGCTGCCGCTCCAGGGACGCCACCGCCTGCAACACCAAGGGGGCTACGTTATAGTTGACAATGATCACGGTCAGATCGACCGCC